>NZ_CABSJB010000025.1:0-42787 GCF_902477955.1 uncultured Turicimonas sp.
GAACTTCGTCTGCATCTGCCGGCATTATCTAGCTTCGTGCGGACGAAGTTCCGGAACCAATTTATCCAGAACGCCGTTGACATAACGGAAACCGTCCGTACCGCCAAAGCTCTTAGCAAGCTCGACACCTTCGTTAATGACAACACGATAAGGTGTAGTGGTATGCTTCAACTCATAGGTACCAATCAAAAGAATAGCTCTTTCGACCGGAGAAAGGCTCTTGGTTTCGCGATCCAAATGTTTTTGGTAAACCTCTTCAAGTCCGGCAAAGTCTTCAACGGCACCGTGAAACAATTCGCGATAAAAATCAGAATCGGTTTCAGAGAAACCTTCCATCTCGTAAATGTTGAGATCGATACCGTCCGGATCATTTCCGGTTAAAAGCCATTGATAAATGCCTTGAAGAGCAAACTCTCTTGCACGTCTGCGTGCACTTCTGCCGCCGCGTTTCTTGGCAACAGGAGAGTCAGATTGCTGTGATGCCATCTTCGTTATTCCTTGTTTACTACTCGGCTTGTCCGTAGCCAAGCAGTTTGTCAGTTCTTACTTTTAAGTTACCCATTTCTACGGCAACATTAGCAGCGTCCGTACCTTTTTCTACAACTCTTGCTTTTGCCTGTTCTTCGTTTTCAACAGTCAGAATGCAGTTAGCAATAGAAATGGCTTCGGCGCCAATCATGTCGGTAATGCCTCTGGAGGATTCGTTAGCAACTAATTCGAAATGATAAGTTTCGCCTCTGATAACACAGCCAATTGCGACCATGGCTTCCAATTCTGTGGATTCGTAAAGCTGGTAAAGTGCAAACGGGATCTCGAGAGCGCCGGGAACTGTCACGACAGTGATGTTTTCTTCCTTAACTCCAAGCTTCTTCAATTGAGCAAGACAAGCTTCGAGCATGGCGTTGCAGGCCCACTCGTTAAATCTTGCAACAACGATACCGACCCTTAATGCGCTTCCGTCTTTATTTGGTTCAATGAAATTAATAGCCACAACTGACTCCTAGAAAAGAGATTTTTTGATTCTAACAAAGCGGTGCTTAGAAGGTATCTTCTTCGCACCTTCTTAAGCACCCAGAATATTTAATTTTTAAAAATAATTAGCAATGTGACAATGAGTACATACGCTCAATGTAGCGAGCCACGGTATCAACCTCAACATTAACAAGGTCACGCTTCTTGGTGTACTTGAAAGAAGTGTGTTCAAAAGTATGAGGAATCAAGTTAATGGAAACTCTTGTTCCGGCAGGAGTATCTTCAACAGAATTAATTGTCAAAGAGACGCCGTTGATGGTGATTGATCCTTTGTATGCCAGGAATTTTGCGAGCTTCATCGGGCATCTGACAACCAAATGCCAAGATTCCGCCTTCTGTTCCATCACTTCAACTTCGCCGACACCGTCAACATGGCCGCTGACGATATGGCCGTCAAGGCGATCGCCGAGTCTCATGGCTTTCTCAAGGTTTACGTAGCCCCAGCCGTCAAGACCGGCGGTCTTCTCTAAGGACTCGGCCGAAACGTCAACTTTGAATCGTTTTTCATCGACCTCAACTACGGTCATGCATGCGCCGTTGATAGCGATAGAGTCTCCGATCTTCACACTGTCGAGTCCCAAATCCGGAGCTTCTACGTGAATTCTCAATCCATCACCAATCTCTTCGTTGTCACGAATTCGGCCGACAGCCTGAATAATTCCTGTAAACATCTTCTTCCTTTCTAAAGTTAATCTTCTTATTTTAACGGTCTAAGCTGAAATCTGACATCTTCGCCGACTTTCTGCATCGATTTGAATTCCAGTTGAGGGACTTCCTCCAAATTATGAAACGACGGCAAACGGAAAGCACGCATTCCCCCTCCCAAAAGCTTAGGAGCCATGTAAATCAGATACTCGTCAATAAGACCTAGTTCAGTCAAAGCACCGTTTAATTTCGGGCCCGCTTCAACATGAATCTCATTGATTTCGCGCCTAGCAAGTTCTTTGATCAAAGCCTGTAAGTCTACTTTGCCGTCCGGAGCCGGTAGTTCCAGAACCTCAACACCCATGTCGTCGAACACTTGAGCACGGACTATATCGTACCTAGCACATACTAAAAGCACAGGCCCCGTCTCAAAAATCCTAAGCTCAGGATTAAGCGTTAAATGAGAATCAACTATGACTCTCAAAGGCTGTCTCTGAACATCAGGGAGTCTTACGTTCAACTGCGGATTATCAACTGCAACAGTGCTTGAACCCGTCAAGATGGCGCCTGCACGAGCTCTCCACATCTGCCCGTCTTCTCGGGCAAGTTTGCCGGTAATCCATTTACTTTGGCCATTGCTTAACGCAATGTCGCCGTCCAAACTCATTGCAATTTTGCTTCGGACGAAAGGAAGCCCGGTTCTCATCCGTTTTAAGAAACCGATGTTCATTTCTTCGGCCTCTTCTGCACAAATACCGGATTCAACCTGCACACCATTCTCTTCGAGCATCTTTAAGCCTCTTCCCGCAACGGCAGGATTCGGGTCTTTCAAAGCTGCAACTACGCGCCCGACTTTGGCGTTAATTAACGCCAAAGCACAGGGAGGAGTCCGTCCATAATGCGAACAAGGTTCCAACGAGACATAGACCGTTGCTCCTTCAACGCTCTCGCCTCTGGATTGAGCGTCTCGAAGCGCCATTACTTCAGCGTGAGCCTCCCCCGTTTTCTGGGTGAATCCCTCGCCGATAATTTTGCGGTCTTTTACAATCACACAGCCGACGGCCGGATTCGGAGGGCAGTTCGGGAGGGCGTTTTCAGCAAGAGCTAACGCCCTCTTCATGAAACTGATATCAGAAAAACTCATTTGCTTTTCTCCCTTTCGAGAACGTCTCCGAGTTTTTTCAAAGCCTCAGTGAAGTCCTCAGGCTTGGAGTAATTGAAGTAGACTGAAGCAAAGCGAAGATAAGCGACCGAGTCGAGTTTTCTTAACTCGCTCATCACCAACTTTCCGACTTCCTTGGTCGAAATTTCTTTCTCTTTTCTCAGCTTCAGGTTTCTCTCGATCCTATCAATCGCCTCTTCAAGAAGGTCTGCTTTAACCGGTCTTTTCCTTAGAGCCAATTGCATTGAATTTCTCAACTTTTCTTGGCTGTAAGGCACTCGGGTCAAACCGTCTTTTTTAATTAAGACGGGAATGCACAAAGCAACCTTCTCGTAGGTCGTAAATCTGCTGTCACATTTAGGACACTTGCGTCTTCTTCGAACGGTTGTTCCCTCATCGCTAGTTCGGGAATCAATCACCTGAGTATCCTCGTACCCGCAGTATGGACAATTCATCACTCTCTCGACTTCTATGGTTCTCTGTAGACCGGGAAGCGAGCAACAAGGCTCTGCACTCTTTCTTTAACGTTCTTCAGTACCGCCTCGTCGTGAGGAGCATCTAAAACGTCGGCAATTAAGGAAGCAATTTCACGTGCTTCTTCTTCCTTCATGCCTCTTGTTGTCATAGCAGGGGAACCGATTCTGATGCCGCTCGTGACAAATGGTTTTTGCGGATCATTAGGAATGGAGTTTTTATTTACGGTAATACCGACATCGTGAAGAACGGTTTCTGCTTCTTTACCGGTAATGTTCTTTGAACGGAGGTCAACCAACATGACATGGCTTTGAGTTCCGCCGGAAACAATTCGCAATCCTCTCTTCTGCAATTCATCGGCGAAGACAGCTGCGTTTTTGATAACCTGCTTTTGATATTCCTTGTATTCAGGCTGCAAGGCTTCATGCAAGGCGATGGCCTTACCGGCAATGACGTGCATTAACGGACCACCCTGAATACCCGGGAACATAGCAGTATTAATTTGTTTTTCCAATTCCGGCTTGCAGAAAATCATGCCGCCTCTTGGCCCTCTCAATGTCTTGTGAGTTGTAGTTGTGACAATATCGGCATAAGGGAAAGGAGAAGGGTAAACACCGGCTGCAATCAAGCCGGCGTAGTGCGCCATATCCACCATGAAATAAGCGCCAACTTTCTTAGCAATTTCTGCAAAGCGCTTGAAGTCGATATGCAATGAATAAGCAGAGGCGCCGGCAATGATGAGTTTCGGCTTATGTTCGAGAGCCAGCTTTTCCAAAGCGTCGTAGTCGATAGCTTCTTTTTCATTCAGACCATAACTGACGGCGTTGAACCACTTGCCGGACATGTTAAGTTTCATGCCGTGGGAAAGGTGACCGCCTTCTGCCAAGGACATTCCCATGACGGTGTCGCCGGGATTAAGCAATGCAAAAAACACTCCCATATTGGCCTGTGCACCGGAGTGAGGCTGTACATTCACAGCCATTTCAACGCCGCATGGTTCGCAGAAAAGCTTCTTAGCGCGTTCTTTAGCCAGTGTTTCAACTTCGTCAACGTATTCACAACCGCCGTAATATCTTTTTCCGGGGTAGCCCTCAGCATACTTATTTGTCAGAATACTGCCCTGTGCCTGAAGAACGGCAGGGGATGTGTAGTTTTCGGATGCGATCAGTTCAATCTGTTCTTCCTGTCGCTGGCTTTCTCTTTGGATGCTTGCCCATACTTCTGGATCAGTCTTTTCGATGGTGTTGTCCTTACTAAACACGGTTACCCTCCGGAATTGTTAAAGATAGTCACCAAATTATAGTGGTGACATGGGACAATCTCAGCTTCTTCCGAGAGTTATGTACAGAATTCCGAGAAAAGATTGTTATTTTTTGAATATTCTTTCTTTTTTACCTTGACGACTTCCATATAATTATCAACAACTAATTATCTTTTAAGGAATAAAAGAAATGGCAGATAATACTCAAACAAACGCTGAAGAAATCAAGCTTCCGGATCCAATCATTTTTACTGATGCTGCCAGCCTCAAAGTTAAAGAATTGATTGAAGAAGAAGGAAACCCTGATCTGAAATTAAGAGTTTTCGTCCAAGGCGGCGGATGCTCCGGTTTCCAATATGGCTTCACATTCGATGAAGAAATCAACGAAGACGATGCCACAATGGTAAAAAACGGCGTTACATTGCTCATCGACTCTATGAGCTATCAGTATCTTGTCGGCGCTGAAATCGACTACAAGGAAGACTTGGAAGGTGCTCAGTTCGTTATCAAGAACCCGAACGCCACCACAACTTGCAGCTGCGGCTCCAGCTTCTCCGTATAGTAGAGTTCAGAATTCACTTCAATCCCGTTCAATACACGTTGGACGGGATTTTTCTTTGCTTCCCCGGCTCTCTCTAGTGCGGATAAAGAGCTCCCAGAATTCTCGGTCCTTTTGCTCCCGTAACAGACGGCAAGTTGCCGGGCAATCTTTCCACGAATTGCTTTGCCAGCCATGCAAATGCCGCACCTTCAACATCTTGTGTACTAAGTCCAAGAATATCCGTTGGCTGTACGATTTTACCCGGCAGATACTTTTGCAAGTATTCCATTAAGAGCGGATTTCTGGCGCCTCCTCCGCAGGTAAAAACTTCCTTAGTCTCCGGCTGATATTTTTCGATGTCTTTTGCCACCGCTAACGCCGACAGAGCAGTTAAAGTGTGCTGCACGTCTTCCGGTTTCATTCCGGCACGAAGGTGCTTATTGAGCCATTTGAGGTTAAACAACTCTCGACCCGTACTTTTCGGACAAGATTGGCTGAAGTAAGGCTCCGAACTGTAAAGATAGCTGAGCCAACCTTCATCTAAGACCCCGGTTCTAGCCCATTTAGCATCTTTGTCATACGTAAAGCCTAAATTCTCTTTAACCCAAGCATCTAAAAGGATATTAGCCGGTCCGCAGTCAAAACCGAAAGTCTTCTCTTCTTCCCCTCTTCTTCTCAGGAAAGTGACATTGGCAATGCCTCCGAAATTTACAATTGCTCGAGGCTCATCAGAAGCAAAAACAGATGCATGAAAAGCCGGTACAAGCGGAGCGCCCTGTCCTCCCGCTGCAATATCCCGATTTCGAAAATCGATGATCGTGTCAATTTGCGTTAGTTCCGCCAGCAAAGCGCCGTTGATAAGCTGAGTTGTGGCTCCGTTTTGCGGGTTATGGCGGACGGTCTGTCCATGAGCCCCAATCGCTATTATATGGGACGCAGACAAGTCCAAATCTTTCAGAAGAGCATGACAAGTCTCGGCGTAGATTTGTGCCAACTGATTGCCGGCAATTTGGCTGCGATTAATTTCATCCGGACCGGAAAAGCAAAGTGACAGCAAGAGCGTGCGCAGCTCTTCCGAGAGGTTCATTGACTTAGAACCGAGAACTTCAAGCCCCGTGTTCGATTCGAACCGTACGGCTACGGCATCCACTCCGTCCAGACTGGTGCCCGACATCATCCCGA
Organism: uncultured Turicimonas sp.; assembly: GCF_902477955.1. Lineage (NCBI taxonomy): Bacteria > Pseudomonadati > Pseudomonadota > Betaproteobacteria > Burkholderiales > Sutterellaceae > Turicimonas > uncultured Turicimonas sp. The sequence continues at coordinate 6,298 of NZ_CABSJB010000025.1, forward strand.
TATAAATGCTCATAAAAAACGAGACCTCCAAACGGAGGCCTTTATTAACTTTGACTCTTACTCTATAGAAACTGAAGAATTGGTGTTATGCGCCAAATGGAATTTTCCCAAGAGTGCCAGCTGACGTTTAATAGGAGAAATAGCCAAGTCGAACTCTTGCTTCACGGCTCCTTTGAGAGGCTCGCCCGTACGCAGATCAGCAGTCAAAGGATTAATCTGCTGTCCGTTGTGCTTAAGCTCATAGTGGAGATGAGAACCGGTAACCATTCCTGTTCTTCCCACGTAGCCGATGAGCTGACCTTTCTTAACTTGAACTCCTTCCTTCATACCGGGAGCATACTTGCTCATGTGCGCATAAATTGAAGAGTATCCGGATCCGTGATCAATCTCTAACCAGTAGCCGTAGCCTCTTCTTTGATAGCGCTTGGTAACGATCTTGCCGTCGCTGGAAGCATAAATTGGGGTTCCTGTCGGAGCTGCCAAATCAATTCCCCAGTGAGGACGAAGACGACCAGTCACGGGGTGCTTTCTAACACGGTTGAAAGTTGAAGTTAAACGAGCTTCGCAAGGCATGCGGAGGAATGTTTTTTCAACGCTTTCTCCATCTGCATTGAAGTAGCCTTTAAAGTTATCATTTTCAAACCAGTAGGCTTCAACCGTCTTGTCTTTTCCGAAGAATTCAAGAGCAAGCAGACGTCCCGGGCCTAAATCAGCCCCGTCAAGCTGTCTTCTTTCATAAATAACATTGAAAGAATCGCCGTTAGCAACCTTCTTAACATCAAAGGAGTCGCCCAACTGTTCTTTGACCTGCTTCATAACCCCGGCAGGAATCTTCGCAGACTGAGCGGCACCGTCTAATGTACGTTCTACATAAGCGGAGGCAGCAACCGGCAAAGTCGTAAAAGCGCTGGTCTTGTTTTCATGAACAAACTTTGACTTGCCTGTGTTAGAACGGCTAATCTGAAAATAGGTAATATCTTCAGAAAGTGTGTCAATCGGTTTGAATAATTTAATTGCGATAACTTCACCCTTCGGAGTCAGTCTTGCCTGAATCAATCTTCCGGGGACTAATCTTGCGAAAGGATTTTCTTTAGGTTTGATGGAATTAACGTAACGTTTAAAAGCGTTATCTTTAATTCCTAATCTTTCAAAAATCTTGTTGCTGTTGTCTTTATTTCTAATGACAGTTTCAGCATAAACATGGTCCATCTCTCCGGCCCACTCTTGAATGAGGGCGCCGAGATCCACTTCTCCGGCCTTTTCAACAACTTTAGATGGTTGTGCAGTTTCTGCGGATATAGCCGAATGGGATGAATAAACCGTACAAGCTAAGACTAAACAGCTTGTTCCTAACGCTTTCATCAGCATCTTAAAATTCATCATCACGGCTTATTCACTCACTAACAATTAATAAAAAATAACTCCCTTCCCTAGCCAGCAAATAGTAGACTTTTGTCAGATAAAATTACGGTTCGGATTGGAATAGGCCTGCTTCGAATTGAAGCGTCGCAATTATAGTAAATAATCGTTTTCCAGTCCCTTATAGATTACCTTAGCTTTTTTCAGGATGTTTCCGACAATGACTGATACAGTTCAAGAGAAAAAATTACCGGTCTCTCCTAAAGTCAAGAGCGCCATGGCCTTGATTAAGAGAGGAATTGACACGATGTTAATTGAGGAAGAGTTGGAACAAAAACTCGCCAGATCCGAGCTTACGGGAAAACCCCTGCGCATCAAATTAGGGTTAGATCCAACTGCTCCGGATATCCATATTGGGCACACAGTTGTTTTAAACAAACTTCGTCAATTCCAAGATCTTGGTCACACCGTTATTTTCTTGATCGGTGACTTTACAAGTGCTATCGGCGATCCCTCCGGCAGAAACACGACTCGTCCGCCACTCACACGCGAACAAATCGAAACTAATGCTAAGACTTATTTAGATCAGGCAACTTTGGTTTTGGATAAAAGCAAGACTGAGGTTCGATACAACTCCGAATGGACAAACAAACTCGGTGCCGACGGACTCATTAAATTAGCATCCCGCTACACCTTGGCTCGTCTTTTGGAGCGTGATGATTTTGCTAAGCGCTATGCAGAAAATGCCCCTATCGCCATGCATGAACTCATCTATCCATTGATGCAAGGTTATGACTCCGTTGCCTTGGAATCCGATGTTGAGCTTGGCGGTTCCGATCAGAGATTCAATCTTTTAGTCGGCCGTGAACTCCAGCGCCAATACGGTCAGGAACCGCAATGCATCATCACAATGCCTCTTCTTGTCGGTCTTGACGGCGTCAACAAGATGAGTAAGTCCAAACATAACTACATCGGCATTACCGACGAACCGAATGAAATGTTCGGCAAGATGATGTCTGTCTCCGATGATTTGATGTGGAATTGGTACGATCTTCTTTCTTTGAGAAGCAACGAAGAAATCGCTCAGTTCAAGAAAGAATGCGAAGAAGGCAGAAACCCCAGAGACATCAAAGTCCTCTTAGCCAAGGAAATCGTTGAACGCTTCCACAGCAAAGAAGCTGCTGATGCCGCAGAACAAGAATTTATCAACCGCTTCAAGAAAGGCGCCGCTCCGGCCGACATGCCGGAAGTAACCGTCACAACCGATGCGGATGAAACCTCTTTAGCCAAAGTGCTTAAAGAAGCCGGTTTGGTCCCGACTTCTTCCGAAGGCTACAGAAATATTGAACAAGGCGGCGTACACATTAACGGTGAAAAGATTGCCGACAAGACCTACAAACTTAAACCCGGTCAGTACACCGTTCAGGTAGGCAAGCGCAAATGGGCCAAAATCACTTTGACTAAGGCCTAAGATGATTGCCCTTCTTCAGCGCGTGCTGGAAAGCAGCGTCAAAGTTGACGGCCAAACCACGGGAAGCATTGGAAAAGGCCTGCTTCTTCTTGTCTGCGCACAAAAGGGCGATACTGCGGCAAATGCTAAAGCACTTGCGCAGAAAGTCCTTAAATTCCGAGTCTTCGAAGACGAAGCCGGCAAGATGAATTTAAGTGCTCTTGATACAAAAGCAGAAATTCTCGTGGTTTCTCAGTTCACGTTAGCCGCCGACACAAACAGCGGCAACCGTGCGAGCTTTACTCCCGCTGCCGAACCGGCCTTGGCAAAGGAACTCTATGATCTCTTTACTGAAGAGGTCAGAGCTTCCGGATTAAAGACAGAAACTGGAATTTTTGGTGCAGACATGAAAGTTTCTCTGATCAACGACGGTCCCGTAACTTTCTGGCTGCAGATTCCAAAAAACAAATAATGGGAGACAAAATGGAAAGTATTTTTAGAGTTTGGAGCGATTCCTTCCCTGATGGGCAGAGAATCCCTGAAGGTTTCGCCTTTGCCAAAATTTCTAGCACTCCCGGCGAACACACCGTACCCGCAGGCAACCGGAATCCGCAAATCGCTTGGTCTAACGCACCTGCAGGTACTAAGTCGTTAATCCTTCTTTGCACGGATCACGATGTCCCTGCCGATTTTTCATCGGCGAATAAAGAAGGTTGCACTATTCCGGCAGATGCCCCGAGAACAGACTTCCACCACTGGATTTTGGTTGACATCTCTCCTGAGGAGTCCTGCATCGATCCAGGGACATTGTCCAAGGGGTTCGTTCCACACGGAAAGAAAGGGCCGGCTTGCGCAAATGGGATGCGGCAAGGTCTTAATGACTATACCCAAGCCTTTGCCGATGATCCGGAGATGAGAGGCAAGTATTACGGATACGACGGTCCATGTCCTCCGTGGAATGATCTGCGCCCGCACGGCTATGTCTTTACGGTCTATGCCGTAGACTTTCCACTTTTACCATTGTCCGGTCCCTTCACAGCGGAAGACGTCCTCGAAGTCATGAAAGGCCACATCCTTGCCGCCGGCTCCGTTACCGGAATGTATTCTTTGAATCCGGAAGTGGCTCACAAGCTTTAAGAAAAGAAATTGTTCAAAAAAGCCGAGCAATATTGTCTCGGCTTTTTTGTGTCTGCACAAGATTAAGGAGCCAGAGCTATCTGTTCTAATCCGGTTGTTTCCGGCAATCCAAACAGAATATTCATTGCTTGAACTGCTTGGCCTGAAGAGCCTTTTACCAAGTTGTCTTCAACAACAAGGACAACCAATAAGTTCGGTTCTTTACGGTAAAGAGCAATACGAACGTAGTTAGAGCCTCTTACCATGCGTGTCTCAGGCAACGCCCCCTTAGGCATCACATCAACAAACGGTTCGTTAGCGTAGCGTTCTTCATAGAGCTTTTGAAAATCTTGCTCCATGCCCTTCTCGGTCAGTTGGACATAAATAGTGGAAAAGATTCCGCGAATCGTCGGAAGTAAGTGGGGAATAAAGGTCAAAGAGACTTTTTCGCCGGCGAATTCACTTAACTGCTGAACAATCTCAGGAGAATGGCGGTGACCGCCTACTCCATAAGCCTTAAAGTTATCCGTTGCTTCTGCACAGAGCAAATTAACGGCTGCTTTTCTTCCTGCCCCGCTGATGCCGGATTTACTGTCGGCAATGATTGTTTGTTTAATATCAACTATATTGCCGACTTTCTTGTGAAGTTCAAGCAAAGGCAGCAATCCTAATTGGATGGAAGTCGGATAGCAGCCTGCCATGCCCAATACCATTGCGTCTTTCATTTTGTCGCGCATGGTTTCGGGTTGCCCGTAAACGGCTTTTTTCAAAATATCCGGACAAGTGTGCTCCATCTTGTACCACTTCTTAAACTCTTCCGTATCCTTGAGTCTGAAATCAGCTGCCAAATCGATGACCTTCACTCCGTTTTTGGTCAGCTCTTCAGCCATGGACATAGCAACCCCATGCGGTGTGGCAAAAAATACGACATCACATTCTTTAAGAGGTGCTTCCCTCGGATCCTGGAAAACTAAGTCAACTCTTCCTCGAAGAGAGGGATACATATCTTCAACGCGGGTCCCAGCTTCTCCTCGGCTGGTGATGGTGACAATTTCTGCGTTCGGATGTTGCGTCAAGAGTCTGAGCAACTCAATGCCTGTGTAACCGCTTCCGCCGACGATACCGACTTTAATTTTCTTCATTTTTGTTTACCGAATAAGTTAGAGAGGATTTCAAATTGAGGACTGCCAAGAAATAAGTGTGAAGCAGCCTGGCCTTTTTTGCAAAAAATCCCGGGAAAACCTTGAGCCTCCCGGGATCTCGTTTAGAAGAATTTTACTTCTGAACAATGCCTTTTAATTCTCTTCTGAGAATCTTTCCTACAGGTGTCTTAGGAATTGAATCCACGAAGACGATTTCTTTCGGCATCTTGTAACCGGTCAGATTCTGGCGGCAATAAGCAATAACCTGTTCCTTAGTCAAAGAAGGATCCTGCTTAACAATGACAGCCTTAACCATTTCACCGGATTTTTCGCTTGGTACGCCGACAACGCCGCATTCAAGCACGCCGGGCATGCCTTGAAGGACAGATTCAATTTCGTTCGGATAAACGTTAAATCCGGAAACAAGAATCATGTCTTTCTGACGGTCCGTAATCGTAATTCGACCGTTGGAATCCATATTACCGATATCGCCTGTTCGCAGCCAGCCGTCGCGAATAGTAGCGGCGGTTTCATCCGGTCTGTTCCAGTACCCTTTCATAACCTGCGGACCGCGAACGCAAATCTCACCGGTATGTTCTTGAATCTCGTTAGGTGTTGTCCAAGTTCCCAAATCTCTAAATCCCTCACCGCGGATAGAGACTTCAGTTGATGGGAATGGAAAGCCGACAGAGCCGTTCCATGGTGTGTACATCGGATTAGCAGATACGCCCGGAGAAGCTTCGGTTAAGCCATAAGCTTCAATAATATGACCTTTTGTTGAGTCAAACCACGCTTCAGCTACCGGCTTCTGAACCTGAGTTCCGCCGCCGACGGTTAACTTCAGCATTGAGAAGTCAAGATTCTTGAATTCCGGCACTCGCAGAAGACCGTTAAATAAGGTGTTGACGCCGCAGATAACGGTAAATTTGTTCTTTGCCCATTCTTTGACTAATCCCTTCATGTCTCGCGGATTAGTGATGAGAACGCACTTGGCACCCCATTGAAGGAAACTGCACATCGCGGTTAAGGAGAAAATGTGATAGAGCGGAAGAGCGACCATCACAACTTCTTCTCTCTTCTTAAATTCTTTGGAGATCCAGATTCCGGTCTGCATCATGTTGGCCAGCACATTGCGGTGTGTCAGCATGGCGCCTTTAGAGACGCCTGTAGTCCCGCCGGTGTACTGAAGGAAGGCAACATCGTCAGATTTAATTTCAACCGGTTTATATCCTTTGGAAGCCCCGATGCTCAAAGCCTGGTTGAATTCCACCGCATCCGGAAGGTTAAACGGAGGAATCATCTTCTTAATGTTCTTCAGAACAAAGTTGATGATTTGTTTTTTCGGGAAAGATAAAAGGTCACCAACCTTGGTAGTAACGACATGCTTAACAGGACTGTCGGAAGCAATTTTTTCGAAAGTCTTAGCGAAGTTCTCGATGATGACAAGAACTTTAGCACCGGAGTCTTTTAAGGTGCCGTTTAACTCTCTGGCTGTATAGAGCGGATTGACATTAACAACAATCATTCCGGCTTTCAAAATACCGAACAAAGTGACAGGATACTGCATCAGATTCGGCATCATGACGGCAACTCTGTCACCTTTTTCGACTCCTTCTAAGCTCTGAAGATAAGCTGCAAAAGCAGAACTTTTTTCATCGAGCTCTTTATAAGACATAGTGCAGCCGAAATTTTGAAATGCAGGGGTATTGCCATACTCTTCAGCAATTTTTTCTTCAAAATCGGGCAAAGAAGAATAAATATCGGGATTGATCGTCGCCGGTACCCCTTCAGGATAGTTTTTGATCCAAGGGAACTCTTTTTGTTCTGTCATATCAAATCCAAAAATAAAAACGAAAACTCATTAAATTAAAAACCTTTGGCTTTTTCAGGCACAAAGGTTTCTCTTCTTCTACGACTGTTCTGCCAATTTACCGATATGCTCAGCATATCTCTTGACATCGTCCCAATCCGTAAAGTCAATACACATTGTCGGATCTGTCGGCCCATTAGTAATCTTCATAATGAGCTGAATACATTTCTTATCAAAGAAATTGAGATTCGGATAGTCAATCTTGCCGGCAAAGCACTTCAGATCTTTAGGACGCCAAGGAGAGCGCGTCAAAAAGTTCTGCATGTATCTATTGCCTTCAACCGTTGCTTTAAACGGAGAGCGTGCAACTACAGTCACGTTAAACATCGCATTCGGTTTTCTGTCCAGACGGGTGCAGTTATTTCGGACAAATTCATAAACGTTCGGGTGGTAAGTGCCGTAGAGGACTGGGAAGCCGCAAAGCACAAAATCGTATTTGTCCCAATCTACTCCTTCCAAAAGCGCCTCGCTAACGGGCATTACCGTCACGTTGTGACCCATTTCTTTCAAATGGTCTTCTATAGTTCTGACCATCCTTGCGGTATGACCTTTACGAGAGTAGTAGACAATCAATATATTTTTCATTTAATTCTCCGAAAGGGAGCGATGTTTCGTCAGCTAAAAGAAAACTGAATCAGCTAATAATAAGCCGTCATCCGCAGTTTTTCTTCAATTTCCAATCAACAATTTTAGCAAGAATGTTTTTTTTGAGCTCTCCAATTCTTAAAAAGAGTAAAAGTGTGCAGGAATCAAGCATTTGTGGAGTACAATCCACTAACTTTATTTATAGGACTACAAGCTTAATTTATGGCAAAAGAAGATTTACTTGAAATGATTGGTGTCATCACGGAAGTTCTCCCTGATGCTCGTTATCGTGTGACACTTGAAAATGGTCACGAACTCATCGGTTATGCAAACGGTAAGATGAGAAAACACCACATCCGTATCCTTGCCGGCGACAAAGTAGCTGTAGAAATGTCCCCATATGATTTGACTAAAGGCCGAATCACTTACCGCTATATTGAAGGCCGTCCGCAATCAATAACTTCTGCTACTTCTAAGAAGAAATAAGATTCTCTTAGAAAGCGAATCGACAAAAGCCTGCCGTTTGTGAGCAGGCTTTTTTCATATGAAAAAAGCCTTACGGAAAATTGAATCCGTAAGGCGTATTAACAGGAAATGAAAGGAAAGGAAAACTACTAGACAATAAACCGCATAATCAACATACCGATGACAGACATCAAAATGCTGTTAAGCATAAGAAGCGGCCAATACTTTTTAGGCACTTCAGCAACGCCTAACAGACGGCCCATGTACTGAATCTGGGAAGCCATCAACAGAAGAGCCGGAGACATAATAGTGATGGCGGTACCGTCCAAAGTCCCGGAAGCAAGCAAGCTCGCGGCAACACCGACACCGGCACCGCAGGACAACCAAGTGGCGCAAAGTACGGTAATTGCTTGACCGGGGAGATCAAAGATACCCATAACGGGACCGCAAACCTTGCCTAAAAAGGCCATAACACCGAATAAATCTAAGATGTAGGCCAATACGAAAGCCATTAAAACATTGGGCAGGAGGTTGTTAATAGCAACGTTGAACCCTTTTCTCAATCCGACGATAAAAATATCAAACGGATTCTTTGTCTGGACTGTTGGCATTGCGTTACTCATTTTGGAAATCCTTCTTATAGAAAGTTGTAAGACAAATTCTGACAAAGACACCGCCGACAAATTTCAGGCAGAACATCACAACAAGCGGAATCCAGACAGGGACAAGGAAGGCAAAGAACAAAGCGGAAGCGATAGAGAAGTAGTTGTTAACCAACCCTGCACCGGCGTACTGCCATGCACTCATCACAACCAAATTCTTCTTATCGATCTTGCCGGTATCCAACAAACCTTTTGTTAAAGCAGCCCCGGCATCAGTACTTTGCAAGTCAGTAATCAAAGCCAAACCGGTAACGCCGGGAACGCCAAGAATAGGCTTGAGCAGAGGCGTCATCAATTTTTGAGCAGCTTTTAAGGCTCCGTAGTAAGAAAGAACTTCCAGAAGGCCTAACGCGAGCATCACACCCGGCACCAAAGAGAGAGCAAAAAGGAAACCGGCACGAGCACTCACGCCGCCGCTGCCGACAAAGGAGGAAGCTCCGGAAATAGAGCCAAATTTGCCGATCAACGTTGTGAAGTCAAATGCTCCTAGCCAGCGATAGGCTTCAGGCATTTTGTAGAAAACTCCTGAAAAGAAACAGACCGCAAAAAAGAGAGAAACGTATGCGCCGACTCCGACTTTTTCTTCTTCCAAAGTGGCTTGTTCCTGTTGTTCAGGCACTTGGGGAGTTGAAAGAACATTAGAAACCATTTGATAAACCTGTAAAGATTTGTTAATCACAAATTCATTATATTTGTAAATAATTTGTAATTTTTAATTTTTATTTAAGTATCAACCCTGATATAGGAAACGATTATTTAGTTTTTGATCTATTTGTTAATTTTTATGTCATTATAAATATGTAGTTGATAACCCTAATTGATTTCTGAATATCAGGAGAAAATCATGCAAGTCCTCATTAATGAAACTGGTGAAAGACGCTCTCTCAACATGATTGACTGGATGGACGAGAAAGACTATTCAGAAGCTCTGACCATGGCTGTTTCCAGCCCCGGCACCTTCGTCTTTGACCCGGAGCAAAATCTTTATTGCTGCTCAAGAGCCACCTGGGAGTGGTGGAGAAGTTTCCTCTCTGGCCACACCCGTTATCCAGAAGCTAAAGCCGCTCTCTCTGCTTAAGCTTCATACTGATTAAGCCAGCCTCGGCTGAAGTTCTCTCTCTTCGGCCGAGCTCGTTTCGTCTTTTAGCATTTTTGTACTGACGCTCTTACGAGCTATTTCAACCACAACAAACAAACCATATCTCAACGCAAACCAACTTCATTTTTCCTTCAAGGAGCAACAGATAACAAGGCATTAAAGACTTCGTTATTTCGATTTTTATGCCGATTTTGAATGTTTTAAATTAGGCCGTTACTGGAAAACTTCTAATCTGTACCAGTCTTATGGGGGAGTGAATATCGGACTTATGCTGATGCTTGTTCTAAGCCTAATGCCAGCCGGATACCTCCAGCTTTGGGACGTATTCAGCAACGGTTACTGGCACGCTAGAAGTGTGGAATTCACAAATTCCGGACTTCTTTCCTTCTTCGGCTACTTCAGAATGCCGGGCGACTTAGTCTTCATTTTCTTCGGAGCTATCCCATTCTTTGTGGCGAGCTGGAAGGTCTGGAAAGGCAACGCTCGAACTTCTACAAACTAGTTTTTTTCGTCAAAATCAAACGGTCCGAACATTTCTGCTGGACCGTTGGATTTGACGTTCTGTCAAAAATCAACCGGCCACGAAGGCCGGTCAAATCACTCTTCTATCTTATTAGATAAGTGTTAAGAAGCGAGAGATCATGCGGATACGTTCTTCAACTGTATCCAATCTCAAGTATTCTCTGTCGCAGTGGAATTCAGCACCGGCTGGGCCGCATCCGTCGATAACAGGAATATTCATTTCAGCCATGTGGTTGCCGTCGGAAGCTCCGCCTGCATCAACCCACTTAACGTCGACACCTTCGAGCTTGCCGGCTTCAGTAATCTGGCTAACCAATTCTTTGGTGTTTTCAGACAACGGCATAGCAGGAATATGGCTGACGCGTACGAGTTCTTGAGTAACTCTCGGAGCCCATGTGCATTTAGCCATGTTATTGAGAGCATCATCAATGAGTTTGTCGCATTCCGGATTCCAGTAACGAACGTCGAGCTTAACAACGCATTTATCAGAAATAACGTTGGAAGCAGAACCGCCCTGGATCACGCCTGGGTTAACTGTAGTACCGACTTCATAATCAGCCAGACCGTAAGCAGCTAAAGCAAATCTCATTGCAGCAACGTTAGCGTTTGCGCCTTTGTACGGTGCGTTGCCGGCATGTGAACCAACACCGTGGAATGTAACTTCGTAAGTAGCGGAACCCTTTCTGGAGCGAACTAATTCGCCGCCTGCACGAGCCGCTTCGAAAACGAGTGCGCGTTTGGACTTAGCAGCCAAAGAAGCAAGCCACTTAGCGGAGTTCTTAGAACCTGTTTCTTCGTCGGGGTTCAAAGCAACGGCGATAGCCAATCTTTGAAGATCTTCCGGTCTTGCATTCTTTAAAGCATAGAAGATAGCCAAAACACCGCTCTTGCAGTCAGAGCATCCTGGACCGTAGGCTGTGTCGCCTTTCATGGAGAAGGGACGTGCGGCAGCTGTTCCGTCAGGGAATACTGTGTCCATGTGAGCATTCATAAGAACATCGTATTCTTTTGCATCAGGTTTGTTTGTTGCAAAAAGACCTTTACCGGCGTTAGGACCGAGATCTACTAGTTCTGCATGGAATCCGATGGATTCATAATGCTTCTTCATCATTTCGGCAATAGCTGTGACGCCAGCGACATTGCTTGTACCGCAATCGATGTTAACAAGAGGCTTTAAATCTTCGATAAAGGATTCAAGGACTGTCATGAAAATCTTCCTGTTAAAAGATATTGAGAAGCGAGAATAATTCTTGGTCATTCCCGAAAATTGCCCAAAATTGTAGGAGGCTCCTCAAGAATAAGATATAAGTACTAACACGAACAACAGATCAGTCCTCGTACTCAAGTTATCTCAGTGAATCACTGCTGACTGTCTCAATACCTTTGTCCTTCCACTGATGCTTAGCAGCCTCCATGGAACCGCCGACATTAATACCGCGGCAAGCATCTTCGATAATAAAAGTTTTAAAACCCTCTTTAACGGCATCCAAAGCGGACCAAGAAACACAGAAATCGGTTGCCAAACCGCATAAGAAAACTTCCGTAATACCCTGCTCTTTCAGCCAATCGGCAAGAATGGTTTTTGATTTGCCGTCTGCCTCAAAAAATGCGGAATAACTATCCACTTCCGGGTTGGTACCTTTACGAACATTGAATTCAGTGCCTTTGACCGCAAGGGTTTCGGCAAGTTCTGCCCCTTTGCTATTCTGTACACAATGAACAGGCCACAGCACTTGCTGCCCGTAAGGCATCGTCGTCACATCATACGGTTTTTTGTCTTCGTGATTTGAAGCAAAGGATTTGTGCTCGGCCGGATGCCAATCTTGGGTTAAAACAACCGTTTGAAATAACGGCATCACTTTATTGATAACAGGAATTACTTTGGACCCCTCCGGGACAGGAAGAGAGCCTGTTTCCAGAAAATCATTCTGAACATCAACAACAATGAGAGCTTGATTTTTATTCATTCCCAATCCATCCATATATCTGATCAACAACGCCTTTTACAGAACCGCTCTTGACTTGATAAGCACTCTGTCCGAATTCGATGTATGCCAAATCCATGCTGCCGGATTCTTCCGCTTTTTTAAATATATCTTTGAGAGCAAACCACTGATAAGGAAAGTCCAGAACCGGAAGTTCGTTTTCTTGGATAGCTTCTAAAATTCCTGTGTACAAACTTCTTGCAGGTCTTCCCATCGCAAAAGAATTTACTTCAGAGGCGCCGTCAGAAAAATAAGAAAGCGGAATTCTCCAAGATTGGGGAAATGTAGATTCAGCTGTATTGATAAGACCGTCTGAAATCACGATGCCTGAGGCCCCCAACTGCAGGGCAGCTTTAACCGCATCTTCGGAAAGTAGAGATGCATCCGCTACAAATGGAATTTTTAAAGCGCGGTTCAATTCCGAAAAGTAAGTCAAAGAGTCAATTGCCGAAGCACCGGCAGAAGATTCGCAAAAGGATCGAAGACCCGGAGCAGCCCACCCTTGGGCCAAGATAGTTTTAACACCGCTGGCAACTAAAACCTTAGAGTCTTTTAAATTGGATGCTACTCCGTAAATCCTGACGTCCTTCTCTTCTAAGGCTTCCATATACGGTTCACGTAGTCCTCCAAGACAGACCCCTAAGATTTTGACATCTAAATCCAAGATCTTTTTGAACTGGGCCTCAAAATCAATTCCTTTCGGAACTTCAGGATCCTCGAGTCCCAGATCTTCTCTGACCGGTCTCAGCGCCTTATTAAGGAGCTTGAACTTCTTTTCATCAAAAGCCGTTTTCTGTTCCGGGAATATTTCCACTGCAAAAGGCTTATCCGTAAGCTTCCTGATCCTTCCGACGTTTTCTTCTAATTCTTCAGGAGTCATCAAGCCTGCAGATAACACACCTAACGCACCGCTGTTGCTCGCCTGAGCAATAAGTTCCGGAGTTTGCCAGCAAAAACTCGGACGGCAAAAAATAGGCTTTTCTATTCCGAAGTACCACTGAACTCTTTCGATCTGGTTTTGGTGAATTTGAGAACTCAATTGATCCTCTGCGTAATGGTTTTCAAAAAATGAAAATATAACTCGAATCCTTGTCCTAGAACTTAACAAGGCATCTTTACACACCATAAAGTAAAAGACGCCGAGTGTCTTAAATTGAGGATTAAGATTGTTATGGAGAGACTGAATATAAGAAAATTACAATTGCATTTTTGGGCTTAAGAAAGCAACGGCATGGCAGCAAAAAACAAAAAACTTTATTTCATCATCGGTACGACAGTGATGACTCTGATCATCCTCTCGCTGATTGCGGTGGCCATTATTGCCAGCCCTAATTTCTTTCGGCCTAAAACCTATGCCGAGACCTACTTTACGGAATCCGTCAACGGGTTAGACGTGGGAGCCCCCGTTAAATTCAGAGGCGTTCCGGTAGGAAAGGTCACAGAAATCGATTTATCTTCGACTGTTTATCCTGAGAATCATATCTTTTTATTTTCTAAGAATAAGTCTGTGGCCGTCGTTAAGATGCTTCTCTATTTTGATGAAGGGCAAGTAAAACAGGATCTGCACAAATATATTGAAGAAGGGTTAAGAGCTCAAACTCAATTATCCGGACTGACGGGCACTCTTTACATATCTCTGGATTTTCTTAATCCTAAAGAATTTCCTGCCCCGGACAAACCTCCCGTCTGGGAAGCCAACTATTTGGTGATTCCCTCCGCACCAAGTCTTACTACTCAAATTACAGAAAGCGTTAGTTCATTCTTGTCTCGCTTAGACAAGATCCATCCGGATCAAAAAATTATGGAAACGATTCCTAATGCAAAGGAATTAATTGCTAACTTGGATAGAATTGCCGATGGTTTGAATGCTCATACGCTCAATCTTGTTTTAACGAACTTCGATAAGCTGCTTAAAACCGCATCCAATAAAATCTCTGATTTAGACGTCAAAACTCTGAAATCTCTCATTGCTCAGCTCGATTCCACGGCGGCCGATCTTGATAAACAAGTAGGTACATCCAATATTGATAAGTTAATGAACGATATTAATTCGCTTTCGGCTAAGTTCGATGCAATGGCCAAAAACAATCAGTACGACGTACGAGCTTTAATGCTGTCTCTGCTTCAAGTAACGCAGAACCTTGATCAATTAACCGGTCAATTGGCCACCGACCCGTCTAGTCTTGTCAGACCTAGACCCGGCGTTCCACGTGTGGAGTAAAAAAATAGCCGATCGTGGAGACGACCGGCGTAATAACCCATTTCAACTACCAAGCTACGTTATTCTCAAAAACAATAACAACTTTATGCCTGTAGCGTTGGTGTAATTTTGCTATATTTCCATCAATTCGTAAATTGCAATTATGCCCTTTTGGGTTGCACAAAATGGAAATAAAAGTTAAGTCAATCAAGCTATTTTGCTCCATCGTTGAAACTGGCTCACTCATTGCAGCTGCAAATAAAAATTTATTATCAGCTCCGGCAGCCAGCCGGGTTCTTTCTCAATTGGAAGATAGGCTCGGGTTCAAACTTTTTCACCGCACCAACCGTAATTTATCTTTAACCGAAGAAGGCGCTGACTTTTACCGTATCGCCATGGAGTCGGTGCGTGCCTGGAAACATTTGGAAGACTATCCGATAAGACGAAGCCACCATAAGAGAATACTGCGTGTTGCTCTTTTAGCAAGACATACCAGCGACGTGACTCTGCCGGCTGTTGTCAAAATTTTAAAGAAGCATGAGGAGCATCTCAGGGTCACGATTGACGTCCATGCAAGCCGGGACATCTATTATTCCAAATACTCTCATCCCTTTGATGTGGGGTTTGGGATTCTTTTATCCGACCATGACGACTTGGTCAAAGTAAATTTGGCAAACCTTCCTTTCTGTCTGGTTATGTCTAAAGAGAATCCTTTAAGCAACCGCAAAATTTTGAAACCTGCCGATTTTGCAAGAGAACGTTTTATTGTTTTGTCCCGCGATATTAAAGAAAGAAATGCCTGCGGACCCCTCCTCGGGAACATTGACGAAAATCAAATCGTCGGCGAAGTATCCTCCACACAAGTTGCTATTCGAATGACACGCAAAAACGTGGGAGTTCACTTAACGGATGTTTTAGCCGCCGTTAAAGTCAGTGACGACTGTGCCGCCATTCCGGTAGCCGATCCGCTGACAATTCCTTTCAGCGTTTTCTGGCCGAAAAGCTCCACTGCTCTCTCCCCCGAAGCCATCGAATGCATTGCTGAAATCGTCAATAACATTCAGCAGTTGGGCATTGAAGTTACGGAAGACGGGCAGAGCTTTTTACAAGGAAAAGTACCCGAAAAATATCTGGAAGCGACTCAATAAACCTATCCAACGTTTGGAATTCTATAATTCAAAATTTGTGTACTTAGAACAAAGTTGAGGAGAGATCATTGACTGCAAACCGAGTAGTTGTTGGGTTATCCGGAGGCGTAGACTCGTCGGTGACAGCTTACCTTCTTAAACAGCAAGGATATGAAGTCATCGGTCTTTTCATGAAAAACTGGGAAGACGATGATGACAGCGAATACTGTTCATCCAGACAGGATCTTATCGATGCCGCTGCGGCAGCCGATGTCATCGGAATCGAACTAGAGGCTGTTAATTTCGCCAAAGAGTACAAAGAAAGAGTGTTCTCCATTTTCTTAGAGGAATACAAAGCCGGCCGTACACCTAACCCCGATATTCTGTGCAACTCAGAAATCAAATTCAAATCTTTCTTGGATTACGCCCTGAAGATGGGTGCAGAAAAGATTGCAACCGGCCACTACGCTCGAGTCAGAGAAAATAACGGTCTTTTCGAATTACTCAAAGGAGTAGATCCGGCAAAAGATCAAAGCTATTTTCTCCACAGGCTCAACCAGCATCAACTCTCCAAATCTTTATTCCCAATCGGCGGCTACTGCAAGACTGAGATTCGCAAAATCGCCGCGGAAATCGGACTGCCGAACGCCCGTAAAAAAGACAGCACGGGTATCTGTTTTATCGGGGAAAGGCCCTTCCGCGAGTTCCTTCACCGTTATTTGAGCAACAAACCGGGCCCAATTAAAACCCCGGACGGAAAGGTTGTGGGAGAGCATATCGGTTTGTCCTACTACACCCTTGGTCAAAGAAAAGGAATTGGAATCGGCGGTACAAAAGATTCCAATGGAGAACCTTGGTTTGCAGCGAGAAAAGACATCAAGGAAAACACGCTTTATGTAGTTCAGGGTCATGACCATCCTTGGCTACAATCCATGACTTTAAAGGCGAGCGATCCGAACTGGATTCTCGGCACGCCCCCTGCTGCAGAAAGTCAGCTCTCTGTTAAAACACGCTACAGAATGCCCGATGAGCCCTGCGAAATTATTTCAGCAGATGAAAATTCTTTGTTCTTAGCCAGTAAAGAACCGATGTGGGCCGTCACCCCAGGTCAGAGCGCGGTTCTCTATGACGGGGATGTATGCTTAGGCGGGGCAGTAATCGACAAGTAATTGCCGTCTATGTCAAAAAAAGCTCCGTGATCAGCGGAGCTTTTTATTTACCGGAAGGTCTTATCCAGACGTCTTTTTACTGTTTTTTAGCCTTGCGATGATAAATCCCACCACAACAACAAAGACGGCTCCGGCAATTCCCCCCTCAACGTGAAGGTTCGGCAGATTCGGGAAATGCGGAGAAATTCCCGGATCATCAACCATCAGCGTACCGGCAATCCAACCAAGCAAAGCGCCGCCGGCATAAACAATAATCGGGAATCGATCGATTACCTTCAAGATAATCTGGCTTCCGCCAAGAATAAACGGGATACTGACAAGAAGACCGAAGATAACCAACCACATCTGATGGTGTCCCGGAGCCTGTTCAGCAGCACCGGCGATAGCAATAACGTTATCAATACTCATCACCAAGTCAGCAATAATAATGGTCTTGACGGCACCCCAAAGTTTCTTACTGGCGTGAATTTCCTTTTCTTCTTCATCGTGAGGAATAAGAAGCTTAATACCGATCCAAAGAAGCAGAATACCGCCGCAGAATTTCAGGAACGGAACCTTCATAATCGAGACGGCGAAAGCTACCAAAATAACGCGCAGGAGAATAGCACCGCCAGCTCCGTAAAGGATGCCTTTACCTCTCATGTGAGGGTCTAAGTTTCGGCAAGCCAACGCGATTACAACTGCATTGTCTCCGCCGAGCAGGATGTCAATAATGATGATCTGGAGTACAGCACCCCAATGTATGTCAGCAAATACCTCTAAAAAATATTCCACAATTTATCCTTTCAATTGGAAGAGTTCAAAACCTCTTTCAATAGACTTCCGATTTCAGACGGATTGCGTGTAGTTCTTATTCCGCATTCTTCCATAGTGCGAAGTTTTCCTTCAGCAGTCCCTTTGCCTCCTGAAATAATCGCACCGGCATGCCCCATTCGTTTACCAGCAGGAGCAGTCACGCCGGCAATAAATCCTACTACCGGCTTGCTCATGTGTTCTTTTGCCCACAGAGCTGCCTCTTCCTCATCGGAGCCTCCGATTTCTCCAATCATGACGACAGCGTCAGTATCCGGATCCTCGTCGAAGAGCTTCAAAATATCCTTATGTTTTAAACCATTTATCGGATCGCCGCCAATTCCAACAGCAGTAGACTGGCCCAATCCGAGCTCAGAGAGCTGAGCAACCGCTTCATAAGTCAAAGTTCCGGAGCGGGAGACTACCCCAATTCTTCCCTTCTTATGAATATGAGCAGGCATAATACCTACTTTAATTTCACCCGGTGTCACAAGACCCGGACAATTCGGTCCCAGGAGCAAGCTCTTAGACCCGGTTTTGCGCATATGCTCTCTGACCTGAATCATATCAAGAACAGGAATTCCCTCTGTGATGCAAATAATGAGGCCCATTCCTGCATCAGACGCTTCCATAATGGCAGAAGCTGCGCCGGCCGGCGGAACATAAATCACAGAGACATTGGCCCCGGTCGCTTTTTTAGCTTCTTGGACCGTACCAAAAATGGGAAGACCTTCCCAAGTTTGTCCTGCTTTTTTAGGATTTACGCCTCCCACGAAACATTCTTTGCCGAATCCATACTCTCTGCAGGCAGCCGTATGGAACTGGCCGGTTTTACCGGTCATTCCTTGAGTAATTACTCTTGAATCTTTATTAACCAAAATACTCATCTTATTGCTCCTTAGCCAGAGAAACCGCTTTAAGGGCTGCTTCTCCAAGAGTCTCAGCAGTAATGATCGGCAAGCCGCTATCTTTGAGAATCTGTTTACCTAAATCTTCGTGAGTTCCCTTCATGCGAACGACAAGCGGAACGGTCAAGGAAACAACTTTGCAAGCCTCGACAATTCCTTCAGCAATAGTGTCGCACTTCATAATGCCGCCGAAGATATTGACTAAGATGACTTTAACTTCCGGCTTGGACAGCATGATTTCAAAAGCAGCCGTCACCTTTTCTACGGATGCGCCTCCGCCGATATCCAAGAAGTTTGCAGGTTCTCCCCCGAAAAGCTTAATGGTGTCCATAGTTGCCATTGCTAATCCGGCGCCGTTGACCAAACAAGCAATATTGCCGTCGAGCTGGATATAAGGCAGTCCAGCCTCATGTGCCTTTAATTCGGTTTCGTCTTCTTGGGACGGATCAATAAACGCTTCTAATTCGGGATGGCGATAAAGAGCATTATCGTCAAAAGTCATTTTGGCATCGAGAGGGAAGACTTCTCCTTCTTTGGTAACGATTAACGGATTAATTTCCAGAAGAGAACAGTCTTTTTCTTTAAAGGCTTTCCAAAGACCCAATAAAACTTTCTCAGCCTTTCCACGGACTTTTTCATCCATGTTGAGCTTGACAACTACATCTTTCGCTTGTTCTTTAGTTAATCCAACGGAGCTGTCGATATATTCTTTAACGATTTTCTCAGGAAAATCCGCGGCTACTTTCTCGATTTCCATGCCGCCTTCCGAAGAAGCCAAAAGAGCAGAAGATTGTTTGACTCTGTCAATAAGGAAGCCGACGTAATATTCGGAGACGATGTTTACGCCTTGCTGAATCAGAACCTTGCTGACCAATGCTCCGCCCGGTCCCGTTTGCTTGGTAACCAATCTCATCCCGATCATGGCTTTTGCAAGTTCTTCGACCTGTTCTAAATTTCTGGCTAATTTGACGCCGCCGCCTTTACCTCTTCCGCCAGCGTGAACTTGAGCCTTGACTGCCCAAACATTACCTCCGAGCTGTTCTGCGATTTCTCGGGCCTGTGAAGGAGTTTCTGCAACTTTTCCGGCAGGAATTGGGACGTCAAAGTCTTGCAATATTTCTCTGGCTTGATACTCGTGAATTTTCATGGTGATTTTTGAAAATGTGCCAAAATGTGAAGTATAGCAAGCTCATCTTTTACTCGAACTCGTCCCAATCACCTTTAATAATTTGATTGATAGTTTTGAAAGAAAATCCTCTTGAGGCTAAGAACCTAAATTGTCTTGCTCTTTCTTTTTGATCTTCGGGAAGTTCACCGAATTTTCTTTCCCAGAGTGTCTTTGCGCGTTCGAATTCCGACTCTTCAAACTCTTCCATAACAGAGTTAATCGTTTCAGAGTTGACGCCCTGGCATCGAAGTTCCCACTTAAGCCGCTGATCTCCGAATCGTGATGCCTTGGTTACCAAAGAAGCGCGAGCAAAGCGTTCATCGGAAAGATAGCCTTTACCTTCCAACTCATCGAGGCAGGCATCGATTATCGGCAAATCTTCCGGTTCAGAAAATTTTTCTTTTAATTTGTTGCGGAGAATAAAACGAGAGCGCTCCCTGACAGCAAGGAGCGCCACAGCTTTTTGTTTTATTGACCGAACTCTGTCGTCATCATCAAGCATTAGCTGTATCTTCGTAAGTTTCTTCCATTAGGGTTTCTTCATCGTCATCGTTGTTCAAACCGGAGTTCTCAGCAATCTTCGCTTTGATTTGCTCTTCGATAGCCTTCATTTCTTCCGGATGAGCGTGGAGCCAATCTCTGGCGGCTGTCTTACCTTGGCCAATCTTGTTGCCTTGGTAAGAGTACCAAGCGCCGGACTTACCGAAGATATCCATCTCGGTTCCAAGGTCGATAATTTCACCTTCTCTGGAAATACCCTTACCGTAGATGATTTCGAATTCAGCGGACTTAAACGGAGGAGCAACTTTATTCTTAACGACTTTGACTCTTGTTTCGTTACCTAAAACATCGTCACCTTTCTTGACGCCGCCCGTTCTACGAATTTCCATACGAATAGTAGAGTAGAACTTCAATGCGTTACCGCCTGTCGTCGTTTCTGACGGACCGTACATGACGCCGATCTTCTGGCGGACCTGGTTAATAAAGACGACTAAAGCGTTGGATTTCTTGATGCTGGAGGTAAGCTTTCTAAGGGCCTGGCTCATCAAACGAGCCTGAAGACCAGGAAGGGCTTCGCCCATCTCGCCTTCAATTTCTGATTTTGGTGTTAAGGCAGCTACAGAGTCGATAACGACGAGGTCAACCGCACCGGAACGGACCAAAGCATCGGTAATTTCAAGAGCTTGTTCACCACTGTCCGGCTGAGAAAGAAGAAGATCGTCTACATTTACGCCCAAATCTTTAGCGTATTTGATATCTAAAGCGTGCTCAGCGTCGATGAAGGCACATGTTCCGCCCAATTTCTGCATTTCAGCCAAAATATGGAGAGTCAGCGTGGTTTTACCGGAAGATTCTGCACCGTAGATTTCGACAATTCTTCCGCGGGGAAGACCGCCGACACCAAGAGCCATATCCAAGGTAAAGGAACCGGTGGAAACAACTTCCAGATCCTCCTGGACGGTTTTTTGTCCCATCGGCATAATTGCTTCTTTACCGAACTGTTTTGCAATCTGATCAAGAGCGACCTTAAGGGCTTTTTTACGTGCTTCCGGGTCAACTACCTGCACCACCTGCGGTTTTGCTTTTTTCTTTTCTGCCATTTCTTTTTCCTAACTTTTTCTTATTTATAAACTGATTCTGTAAATACTAATTGGAATGGTTTTTCTTTGCAAAAGATTTATTTTTTCCAATCTTTTATGGGAATTATTCCTCTATATGCGTCAATTTATGTCTTTTACTTAACTTTTTTTAGACTTTTTGGAAAAAAACAACAAATTTAATAAAAAATCGTACAGATCGTTTGACGGATAAAAAAAAGGGATGTATAGTTCGACTCCTGGATTGATTCAACACGAATCAAACGGGTTGTTAGCTCAGTTGGTAGAGCAGTGGACTTTTAATCCATTGGTCGCAGGTTCGAGTCCTGCACAGCCCACCAGAAGGGAGCATAGCTCAGTTGGTAGAGCAGCGGACTCTTAATCCGTAGGTCCCGGGTTCGAATCCCTGTGCTCCCACCAGAATACCACCCGTGACTCGACATAAGAGCACGGGTTTTTTCCTGTCAAGCTGTTATTGCGATTTTCACCCCCTGAACTTTTCTTACCTAGATATAAAACTACTAAGACAAATATCCCCTCTGGCAACGGTACTCTTGCAAATTTGTAGTCGTCCCGTTGCTTCCTGAACTTTACTAACTAAGATATATTTCTCAAAATCTTTTGGCAGAATCCTTACCTTTTTAAGGAGCCGAAAGAATCATAGAAGCGATATAGCCAGAGCGAGTGGCACCTGCCCTTTTGGCCTGATTGTCCAATTTCCTAAGCACACGGGCGGGCAACGTAATGTTTACTCTTTCTGTCTTATCGGAAAGTTCATCAATCGAGAAATCAACAAACAGCCATAAACAATCTTGATAATCTGGATTATTTAAATACTTGTCGACATAAGAGGGCTTGGGAATAGCTTTATTCTCATCAAGAACGCATTCTATCCACCCGAAGGCCGCCTCTTTAACGGAGCTTTCTAATTCCTCAATAGAATTAGCCTCAGTAATAACGCCTGGCAAATCGGGAACTTCAGCTGAATAAACGCCTTCGGTATTCCAAACGGCAACGGGATATCTCATATATTCACCTGTTATAAAAATGATGGAAGTGCTTGCAATCCATCCACACCGACCAACTAATGCCTAAGATGTAACCCGCTTTGTCTCTCAATACTCTTAAGAGTAGGAAGCGCCATATCTTTTCTGGGGTGAGGGACCGTAACATGGCCTCCTTTTTCAGAATGAGTAAAAATGTGATGACTTCCTTTTATACGATTTAGAACCCATCCATTTAACTTAAGCATGTCGATCACTTCTTGACTAGTCATAATGAATCCTGGAAGAGGTGCGACAATGTGTATTATACACACTTTCTATAAATTGTGTCCGTAACTCAACGTGAGCGTTTTTCACCACAATTTTCTAATGAATCAACAATTCTTCACTTTTTTAAAATAGTAGAAAAGTCTCTTCAGAAATGGTAAAAAAAGAGGCAGAAGACTCAATCCTCTACCTCCTTAATCAGATCAGATGTTACTTCCTTCGGCGAAGTTCTCTCACAGTTACTCCTCCAATGCCATAACTATCCATAGGTACTTCTTCAATGATGACGCAGAGATTGTGGGTGTTTTTGTGTAGAACCTCACCAATTACGTTAGTTATTTTGGAGATTAGCTGTTTTTTTGATTCAGCACCTGGAGATTCCTCATCTCCGGTGATTTTAATAGTGACGATAGGCATGCACTAACCTTTGTTCTTGCCAAAGTACAAGTGCTTATTACGAGATTTTCCGGAAATCTTTGTCGGAGTAACCTCCCAAACAGCAATCCCCTTTCCGCCCTTATCGAAATATGCTTCAGCAGCCTTTGCACCGGCCTCGGGAGCATGAATCTTACAAATTTCCAATTGAATTTTTCTGAGCTCTTGCGGATCAGTGATCTCCTTGGCCGTGCCGGCAACAACCACAGAAGCGAAATCAACGGCGAATTCCTTTTGATTGATATCATCTTTACCGATGAAGCACAAAGAAACTCTTTCATTTTGTCGCAGGTTGTCAACCTTTCTTCCGCCCGCTTTAGAGCAATGGAAATAGAGTTTGCCATTCAAAAGGATAGGTGTGACAGGAACGCCGTATGGAGTTCCAGAGTTGTCTGTTGTGGAAAGCACGGCATGAGGAGTATGACGGATCAAATAAAAGCATTCTTCTTCCGTTAATTGCCGATCCTTGCGACGCATTTCTCTTTCCGTACTTGTTCCAGAGGCAAATGCGAAAGGTGCAACAGTAGCAGCAAAGCTAGATACGAGGATTGAACGACGTGAGAGGTTCATTTTTTTCTCCTTTAGAGTTAAGCCATTAAGACCAAGCCTTTCATGTTCAGCTTGTGAGCTCACTCTATTGGAATTTAGAAAAATCAGCCTTCTGAGGTTGATATTTCCTGCACTGCATTTAGCACATCAGGAAGTCTTTTTTGCTTTCCACTCTGTGGCACTTACACCAAAATGACTTTTGAAAGAACGGCAAAAATTTTCAAAACTTCCAAATCCGCACAGCTCTGAAATCTCCCGGACTGAACGTTTTTGGTAGCGGTGTTCGCGGAGTTTTCTTGCCGCCTCAGAAAGCCTTAGCTCCTTTAAACGAGCCATTACTGTGGTTCCGCTCGGACTATAAATATTGGTCAATTGACGGCTGGAAATTGAAAAGAATGAGGCAATATCCGTGGCCGTCAGTTCCTTATTTTTAAGATTTTCTTTGAGATAGCTCTCAACCTTTTGCCTCAATATTTCTCGTTTTGTCAGCGTTCCATCTAATCCTTTGGCTTGACGACGGAATTGAGCAATAAGCGGCATAAAGATGTAGAGAAAGCCGATACACATACTTTCGAGCTCAAGGGGATGCGCCTTCTTTAACATCCGGCGAACGGCTCTTAGTGTGTCCAAGCTTGTTTTTCCTAGGTTGTTTTGGAGAGAAATACGGACTCCTAACAGTTGAGAGGGCCGATATACCATGTGGCTCGACCATACAGAAGATGAGATGAGCAAAAGATAAAAATTACTGTCTTCCACAAAATCGAGACAAAAGTCTTCAGATGGATCTAAAAAAAAGACCGACTGGCTGGGAACCTCTCTTTGATTACCTTTCTGCTGGATAAACAAGTGTCCTTGCTGCAAAAAGATAAGTGCCAACTGGTAACTGTCATCCTTTTGAAAGACGCAAGAGCCTTTAACATTCTGAGCATAAAACAGAAGAAAATTATCGGACTGCGACATTTCTGACTGAGGTAAGTTAAGCAAGCCCATTGGACTACTCGAAGCGCCCCTTATTTCATCCGGAAACTTCCCGTTCATGTCCCCTTCCCTATGCGTATCATTAAATTGATTATTTCAGAGATCTATTTGATGAAAAAGGAATATTGGTACAAACGACAATCACACATGTGAGACCTCATCCGTAGAAGTAGTCGTCAGAGAAATTCCGACTTCAAGGCATACTTTCTTCATCTGGCTTTCCACTTCTTCATACAATAGAACAGTTCTCTATCTACTTCCTTTGACTTCTCAACTTCATACTTCCTAAGACTTCTTTTTCTTATCCTAAGCAAGACTCTTGCGTGATGGAATCGCCAGAATCTGCTAAGGCAATCCATCGAGCCTTCTGTTCTGCTTGCAATCTTTCACCAATAGCTTTTCCCAGAAAAATGTGTAAAACTTTTCCAGATGAACACGGCATTTCTCAAACAGAAGTTACTTCTTCTTTGCTTTCTATTCCTTGCTTCTATCGCACAAGCAAAAGAAGAAATCACTATTGGCCTCATTGATACGTTTGATCCCGATTTTTATCTCGAGACTTTTGTACCAACTGTCGAGCATTTGCAAAAAGAGCTGCCTAACTACAAACTAAAAATCATTGAGATATCGCCGAAAAACATCATTGAAGGGACTGAGAAACTTAAACCCCAATTCCTTATAGCGTCAGCGGGCGACTTCTCTACCTTAATGAGCTTAAAAGGTGCCCAGCAGATAGCAACAGTAAAACGTCCTCAAGCCATCAACGCTGAAAAAGCCGTTTTTGCAGCTTTTGTCGTCAAAAATGATCGGAAAGACCTTCAGACTCTCCGAGATCTAGAAAATAAAACCGCAGCTGCAGCTACCGAAACTGACTTTGAAGGCTGGCTCGTTCCTCTCGGTGAAATTGCCGATGCCGGTTTCAATCCGGAAAAATTCTTTAAAAATGTTAAGTTCACGGAACATCAGTTCCCGGATGTCCTGACTCATCTAAAAGTAGGAAATGTTGACGTAGGAATTTTTGGTCCATGCCAATTAGAACGACTGGCAGAAAACGGAGAAATTAATAAATCAGATTTCCGAGTGATAGGACTTAAGGATCCGAAAGAGTTATGTGCGCGGTCCACGAAGATGTATCCGGACGTCGTGTTTTGTTCGATGGACGGCGCTCCTTCTCAAGCAGTGAAAGCCATTACGCTTTCCCTACTCTCTTTTCCTCCTCAGCAAAATAATTTTGAATGGATTCCGGCAAGCAGTTTTTATCAGGTTTTTGAATTGCTGAAATCTTTAAAGCTCGGTCCGTACCGGCATTTACGAGAAACTACCGTTAAAGACTTTCTGGCTGCGCATAAACTCGAAATCGGACTCTTTTTTGCGCTGGTAATTGCAGTACTGATTCACATCGTCCGCGTCAATATGCTAGTTCGTCTGCGGACGGAAGAACTTAAAGCTTCTATTGCCGAACAGCATTTAATCGAGTCACGAGCATTAGAAAACCGTGAACGGCTGGAAATGCTGGAAAAAAGCCGCGTAATCTCTCAGCTAAGCTCCATGTTTGCTCATGAAGTCAAACAGCCAATTACCAATATCCTTTATTACACCAGCGGCTTGAAAGTTCTTCTTGAAAAACTAAAAATAAAAGATAACCAAGTAGAAATGGTGCTGGATAAGCTCAGAGAACAGGCCCTGCGGACCGCCGATATTGTTGACCACGTAAGAAGCTACGCCAAACACAGACCTTCTAAAGAAGTTGAGTTCGATTTAATCCCAACCGTCCTGCGTGCTTTGAAAAGTATTAAAGAGCAAGAAAGAAAAGGCGTAGAAGTTAGAACTGTTTTTCCTAGCGAAAGCATTTCAGCTAAAGGAGACCCTTTTGAGATTGAATTGGTAGTCCTTAACCTTCTCAAGAATGCCCTGAGTGCTGTCAAGGACGTACCATCCCCGGAAGTCACTATTACGATTACAGAAAATGAAGATAAGATCCGCGTTCATATTGCCGACAACGGCCCTGCTCTTTCTGATGAACAGTTTGAAAAACTAGGAAAACCCATCCAAAGTAAGAAATCCGACGGGTTAGGTATCGGCCTCTCAATTGCTCTTAGCATTATCGAAAGCCACGGAGGTCACTTGACCTTTTCCAGAAACCAACCTAACGGCTTGATCGTAAGCTTCTCTGTAGAATACGCTGCGAATAAGGAGAACCACAATGGCTAACCTAACACCTCTCGTCCGTATCGTTGATGATGATCCAACTATTTGTGACTCTCAGTCTTTCTTCTTGCAGTTAGCCGGGTGGCAAACCGTAACCTACCAGGATCCCGTAACTTTTTTGGAACGAGACGATTGGGATCGGCCGGGATGCATTATCTTGGATGTGAGAATGCCCTCCCTTTCCGGATTGGAAGTGCAGCAGGAATTGAATAAACGCGGCGTTGATTTGCCGATCATTTTCCTCTCGGCCCACGGTGACATTGAGATGGCGATGAATTGCGTGGAACAAGGAGCTTTCAATTTTCTAGTTAAACCTCCTATTCCGGAGAAACTTAAGGATTTAGTTGAGAAAGCCATCAAGCTGAACAAGTCTCAAAGAAAAATAAAAAAGGAAACCGAAGAGCTGCAGAAACTTTTCAATCAGCTTACTTCGACCGAACAAATGGTAGCGCGCCAGGTAGCCAAAGGCTTAACCAACAAGACGATCGGCGAAGTATTGGATATGTCGGAAAGGACCGTTCAATCACATCGGAGTAAAGTTTTTGCAAAGCTAGACGTGGGAAATGCGGTAGAGCTTTTTCAATTCTTGACCGATATGGAGAATTCCTCGAGCCTTTAACTGAGATGACAATGAAACGCCGTGCACTAAACTCTTTGCTCGCCTTCTTTAGCTTAGGCTTCGGTTTTTCCCCTTCTATTGCCGAAGCTGCCGTTACTTCCTGCGATGTTCTTGTAGTTGGCTCAGGGGCTGCCGGTCTTTCGGCTGCTTTGGAAGCCGCTGACGCCGGATGCAAAGTTATCCTGTTAGAAAAAGAAGCTTTCGTCGGCGGAGACACTCTGCGTTCAGGCGGGTTTTACAATGCTCCCGATCCAAAAATCCAAGAGCTCATTCATGTGACCGACAGTCCGGAATTCTTCTATCAACAACTTGAAGAATCAGCCAATGGAAAGGGCGATCCGGCCTTACGCAAAATACTTGCTTATAACTCAGTTGACACCTTGGAGTGGCTGAAGCAACAAGGTGTGGTCTTTGAAGAAAGAGTATTTCAAATTTACGGTTCTAAACACCCGAGAAGCCACAAACCAAGCCTCATCAGCGGCACTTCATATATCCAAAAATTATCGGAAGCCTGCCTTCAGCGCGGGGTTAAGATAATGACAGGATCCTACTTCTCAGACTTTATTGTCGAAGGTTCAAATGTTATTGGTGCTTTTGTAGAGCACCAAGGCATGCGCCAGCAGATTTATGCCAAAACAATTGTATTGGCAGCGGGCGGATTCGGAAACAATCCGGAAATGGTCAAACGGTATGTTCCAAGCCTTAAATTCGTATTTTCTGATTCCCGCGGCCACGGGAGCGTCCTGCAGAAAGCCATTGATCTCGGCTTAAAGGCAGAAAATATGGATATCGTGGAATGCGTCCCGGAAGGATCATTTCTCGATCAGTTCTCAGCCCGTATTTATGTTTTTGTGAAGAACACGCTTTTCGTAAATGAAAACGGTGAGAGATTCGTCGATGAAGCCGCTCAGCGCAATGTCATCAGCAAAGCGCTTATCGCACAAGGCGACAAAAGATGCTACACAATCGTAGGATCGGAAAACATTTCGAAGATGGGCAAAGACTTGAGAAAAAACCTTTACCGAGCCTATTTCGCCGGGCAAGTTTGGAAGGCCAACACATTGGAAGAATTGTGCGAAATCATTGAAATTCCGTTTGCACCAATCAAAGCCTATGTTGAACAGGGAGACAGCTCAAAAACTCCGTCAGAGGCACCTTTCTGGGCTGTGCGTATGTATCCCTGGATTCACTATACTTTAGGCGGCCTCTCTATCAATACGGACGCCAACTGTCTTACAACATCCGGTCAACCGGTTCCCAATTTATTTGCTGCCGGTCAGATAACCGGGAACGTTCACGGAGAAAATAGACTTGGCGGATGCGGACTGACCGATGCTTTTGTTTTTGGAAGAATCGCGGGACAAAACGCTGCAAAATTTGCAAAATCTTTACCACACTAAAAATAAAAAATCAATAGATCTTCAACGGACGACTTGGGAAACGTAAAAAATTAAGATTTCTCCATACTTTCGATAAGTAGATTGAAACAAGGAGAAAAAATGAACACTTCCAGACGTTCTTTTTTGAAAGGCGGAATCATTGCATCAATGGCAACCGGCTTTGCAGCCATGCCGGCCATGGCTTCTGCTGCAGAAGAAACAAAGTTTCCTCAACATACTTATGATCTCGTTATCGCAGGTTTAGGCATCGGCGGTATCGTCACCGCTATCCGCGCTGCAGAAAACGGTTTGAAGCCCGTTGTTTTGGAAAAGATGGGTTCTGCTGCCGGCAATACTGTTTACTCCGCAGGTTTCATGCTTGGCGTCAACACAAAGATGCAGCAAGAAAAAGGTTTGAAGACCGGCGACACGACTGAAAAATTCTACGAAGACATGATGAAGGTCTCTCAAGGCAGAGGCGATCCAGCTCTTACACGTCTTGTCGCAGAAAATGCAGATGACACATTGAACTGGCTTCACGACTACGTCGGCGTTAAATACGGTGTTGGTGCCAAATTGGTTTGGCCGATGCTGCAGAGAGCTCACTTGACAATCGGCGAAGAAAAGCCAGGCGGAAAACAGTTGATGAGCTATCTCTTGAAAAAAGCAAAAGAGCTGAATATTCCTATCATCTATAACGCCAAAGTCGTTGAGCTTCTCGACAATCCTAAGAACGGTGCCGTTACCGGCGTCAAGGTTAAGACTGCCAAAGGTTTTGAAGAATACATCGGTAAACTCGGTGTTGTCATGGCAACCGGCGGTTATTCTGCCAACAAGATGATGCTGACAATGATGGCAGGTGTTCCGGCAGCCAACATGCCGGTCCGCGGTTCCAACACCGTTACCGGCGAAAGCATCCTCCTGACAGCTCCTTACTTCCCGCGCGTTGTCAACGTTGATCAATACCACTGCGGTCCTATCCACGGTCCAACAGGTGCAAATCCGCTGAACATCGTCAATACCGGTATCGCCGTTTCTAAGGAAACCAAGAGATATACC
This sequence comes from uncultured Turicimonas sp., assembly GCF_902477955.1. Lineage (NCBI taxonomy): Bacteria > Pseudomonadati > Pseudomonadota > Betaproteobacteria > Burkholderiales > Sutterellaceae > Turicimonas > uncultured Turicimonas sp. The sequence goes on from NZ_CABSJB010000025.1 coordinate 36,013, forward strand.
AACGAAGGCCACACCTACGTTGAAATGTCCCGCGACACAGCCGCTAAGACAAAAGACAACTGGGGGTTCATGATTGTTGACGAAGATACTCACAATCTTCCGATGCTCAAGAACGACTGGTTCTCTTATGCGTCTAAGAAAGCTCCTGTTTATAAGGCTGACACTATCGAAGGTCTTGCAAAAGAAGCCGGCTTAAACCCTGAAGAATTGAAGAAGATTGTTGATGAATACAACACAGCTTTGAAGGAAGGCAAGCTTGATCAGCTCACTCCTCCGAACACACACAAGAATCCGCGTCCAATTCTTAAAGCACCTTTCTATGCCGTTCCGTTCCAGGGCGGTATGACAGCTACATTCGGCGGTCCGCTTATTAATACTAAGGGACAAGTCCTGGATACAGAAGGCAAACCGATCAAGGGCTTGTATGCAGTCGGCAACGCCGCTGGCGGTCTTTTCTACGACAACTATGTCGGCGGTGCTCAGCTGACTTCTGCTTCCGTTATCGGCAGAGCTATTGCTGATCACATGAAAGCCTTAATGCAATAGGAGTTCATTGAATGAATGTCAGAATTTTTCAGGCTCTGTGCGTATCCGGCTTGCTGATCTTTTCCTGGAATGCATCGGCGCAGGTTCAGCTCCATGGAAAACATGCACAGATGAATATGCAGTGTGACACTTGTCACGGTCAAACCAGACCTAGAGAAGTTCCCGATGAATCAGTTTGTCTTACATGTCATGTCAGCAGGGACGCCGTCAAGCAAAAAACTGCCGGACTCAAGCCTAATCCACATTACGGCCACAGCGAGTCTCAGCCCTGCGGTGACTGCCACAAGCAGCATGAGCCATCGGTTTTGACATGCGATCAATGCCACAAGTTCGGTTATAAGACTCCTTAGTATCTTTTAGGATGGGGCAGCCACTTTGGCAGCCTCCGCGAGATCCTCCTTGCCGCCATTATGGCGGTTCTTTTTTGCGGAAAGCATAAGCAAAAGAAAAGGCTGTAAGACTCTTTCGATCAGAGGCCTACAGCCCTATAAGCCAGAAGCGGCTACATTACCTATCCGGAATATTTTTCATACACTTCCGAGATAATATCCTCTACTAGTTTTCCGGCTTTCTCTAAGTCCTCAACGATGATTTGTTCAGCGTTAGTATGGTTCTTTGAATATCCCAGAGCCAGTACAACTGTTGGGATTCCATGACGGTTATAGTGATTTCCATCGCTGCCTCCGCCGCCTTTCTGACAGAATCCTTCAATATCTTGTTTCTTCAGAGCTTTCTTCACAGTTTCAATCACTTCTGAATCTTCAGGAACATTAAAGGTGTGATAAAGCGTTGTAATGGATACATCAATCGTAGTATTAAATTTTTGAGCTGTCTCTTCGAACACTTTACGCACTTGCTGCAAGTATTCTTCCAGCTCTTTATCATCGGTTCCTCGAGCCTCTCCGGTAATAACGACTTCATCACATACGACATTGGTACCCGAACCGCCTTTAATCATGCCGAAATTAGAAGTGACGTTAGAAGAAATCCTTCCTTCTGGCACCTGAGCTAAGGCATGAGCAGCTACTTTAATAGCATTCAAGCCTTTCTCAGGTTCATTACCTGCGTGAGCCTTAATCCCTTTGACCGTCACGATAATTTTGCATTTCGTTGGAGCCTGCTTAACAATGCGGCCAATTCTTCCGGGACAATCGAGAACATAACCGAATTTAGCCTTGAGTTCCGGGAAATTCAGCTCTTTAGCACCGATTACAGCCATTTCTTCACAAACGGAAAACACTACTTCTAAGTCGCCGTGAGGTTTGCCGGATGCTTTCAGTCTTCTTACTCCGTCCATAATAGAAACTAGACCGGAAACATCATCTGCAGCAAGGATAGTGGTTCCATCACTCTTGATCACGCCATTTTCCTCATCAAAAACAGGCGTGATTTTTCCTGGATTGCGGACTCTATCCAAATGCGCTGAGAAGAGCACTGTAGGAACATTCGGTTTTCCTGGCAGACGAGCGATGAGATTGCCTGTATTACCTCCGACCTTTTCAGCTGTGCCATCTTCAACCACGGAGAATCCAATCTCTTCGAGTTTTTTCTTCACGACGTCAGCAATGATTCTTTCGTCTTTTGAATGAACCGGCAGCTTAACTAGTTCTAAAAATTCTTGAACAATAGGTGTATTTTGCATTCGTATTCTCCAATTTAAAGAACATAGAGAATGAAAGTTGCTGTTGCCAAAGCGCAAAGCATTGGGATGCAAATCCAGCGAGTAACCGCGATTGGAGAAACCTTAGCGATTCCTGCACAAATAATCATGGCACCTGCAACCGGAGAAAGAGAACGACCGATACCACCGGACAAAACTGTCATAGCACCCATATTCATGATTTCCAAACCGAATTGAGGAGCATGTGCACTTACAGCATTGTTGAAGGCGATGGAAGCTGCTTCACCAGAACCTGACAGTACAGCGACGAAGAACGGACCGACTACGGAAGCAGCTTTGGCAATCATTGGAGAACCAGACATGTAATCAATCAGAGCCTTGATGATGCCGCAAGATTTCAAACCGGCAACGAAGATATTAGCTGCGATGATGATGCCGAAGATAGATCCGAATGCATCGCCCATGCCTTTAAAGAAAGCCTTTGTAATGCTGCCGGGGCCGGTTCTTGTTGCCAGCATGGCAATAACAGCACCAATAATCATGGCATGGGAAACAGGCATCTTAAGGAACTTAACGTAGCCAAAGTTACCAAGCATAAGGATTGCCAAAGGAAGAAGGGGAACGATGGCCAAGAAGATGTTAGGCTTGAAATCAGCTGGGAGTTCTCCCGCGCCTTCTTCTAACTCTGCATCCTGATAAAGCCCTTTCTTTCTCATGTAGTAAGAAAGACCAATCAAAACACAAGAGGCAACAACTACTGAAGAAATCAATGGGAAGTAAACCAGAGAAACGAAGTCAACACTGGTCTTTCCTGCCAGCTCGGCCACAATGGTCGGATGAACATGACCCGGGTTCAAGTTACCGCCATATAAACCAGCCATAATAGTCGCAGCGGCAATTGGCGCTGGAACCCTTGCAGCCAGCAAAAGAGGAATCAATATTGTGCCCACTGCTGCGGAAGTACCTGCGGCCGAAGGAATAGCACTATTAACTACCATTGTTGCTAAGGCAGCACCAACGATAACGAATGGACCAGCCTTTTTAAGGACTTTTACGAAGAAAGCGATAAGATGATTGTGGCATCCTGTCAGCTTGATGACTGCTGCAAAGCCCATACAAGAAATAATGACTTCAAAAATCTTTGCTTGCTTCATAGAAGCGGAAAAGGATTTAAGTGGTTCCAGCGGATCAGCTGCAAGGCAAGCAAGCGCCAGGCCGCCTGCGATAAGAACCATTCTAGTTTCATATTTTTTAATCAGTGCCCAGACCATCACGGCGACGATCACGGCAGCAATCAACATAGTCATGAAAATCTCCTTTTTGAGGTTGATTTGTAATTGGATTCGCCGGCCCTCCAATGACTGTCGTAGGACAGCAGATCTTTACCGCAATGTCGCTGGGATGATTGGATTACGGTCTTAGATCTTGGAAAGAACTGGCAAAACTTTAACGTTTCAAAATTAGCTTCCGAAGAGGCTAAAGCCAGACCTGTAATACCTGTTGTCTGATGTTGCCAGTATCAATATTTAGCTTGTTTCAATCAATATCCTGGGTCACCTTTTTATTACGTTTTAAGTAATGAATTAGAAATACAAATAGTTGCTAAACCATCAACAACATCTTGATTTTTATAAACTAGACGAATAAATGAGAAAACTTATTAAGAAAGGTTAAGCATTTAAAAACAGAAAAAACATTAACTTCTCTTTAAGTGTTTTCCTGCCTCGAGAAAACACTTCATTTACTTAAAAATGTTCTGCACTGTCGCATATATACAAAGAAGCAGTTCTCAGAACTCGCTATTAGGAAAAGGCTTTTTGAAAACCTGATATTAAGGTCTGCCTAAAGGAATTTGGATCCAATCCATAAGTGCTTGTCGAAATGCCTTTAAAAGAAGAAAACCAGATGAACAAGGAATTGCGGTTCATCAAAGAAACTATGGAAGAAAGGCGATAAAAAATCCGGTGAAGAGAATTCAAAATCATCGTCTTCACCGGATTAAGCAAGGAAGATATGGAATTTGCTTTTTTTAACTCTACAAAGAGATCTTATATTTACGACTTACAAAACAAGATAGCCTTTTCCGTCTTTAATCTCTATTTTTGTTCCGTAAGGTTCGGAGAGTTTTTGAATGTGCTTCAAGGTTTCCTCTGATCCGGACAGAGATGGGATTCCACGTTGTGATCTCGTTCCCTTCTGAGCTAAATCGATCGGATGGAGCACAACATTCTTTACCTTTCCGTCTTCAACTTCCCATGAGGGCAAAATCGAGCGCCAAATATTTTCTTGAACGATATAACCCTTAGTTCCGTTCTTGCTTCTGTGATCCATATATGCGCCAATCTTCGTATCTATCGGAAGATTCTTACCGTGGAAGGCATCAAAGGGCTGTCTTTCAACAGTTTCAGTTTGGAAAATGAAGTTTCCTAAGCTGTAGAAAATTACTCCGCCTTTATAAACCTCAATACCGCGAAGCTCGTGAGGGCCATGGCCGATTACTACGCTGGCTCCGGCATCGATGCAAGCCTTGGCAAATCTTTCTACAAATTCTGCCGCTACCTGAGAGTCAGCGCCCTTCATTTCATGTGCATGAACACTCACTATAACGATATCAGCTTGACGGCGTGCCTCTTCAATTTCTTTGACAGTTCTTTCAACGTCTTTTGGATTCGGAATGGTTTCGTTGTACTCATCCCCTTCGGTAAGCATGAAATTCATATTTCCTAATGGAAGAGTGCCTTCCGGGAAGGGCGGCAAATAGCCATTGCGAATCTTCTGTTCAGTTCTAGCATTGATCTGTGAGATGTCTGAAAGAGTTCTCGCCATTGAGAAATGCTCGGCATTCACATGGTGTACGGTCCGGAAGCGCAATGGATTTAATCCCGGACGGCCGATCATATCTGCTCCCTGCCCTCCTGCAATTGCAGCAGGATCCAGAGTAGCAGTAACACCAATCAAAGCAACCCTGGCGTGCCGCGTCTCTAGATAACAAGCTCGAGAAGCTTCCTGTAATGTATTACCGGTACCGGTAAAGCACATCTTTCTTTCATTCAAGTGACGAATAGTTGCGCTCACCCCTTCCTGACCAAAATCGCCGGAGTGATTATTGGCAGTATTAAAAATATTAAATCCATAACGCAACATGTCGTCAAGCATAGTGGGATCAGTCATCGCCCAAGTGCCTCCGCTTGTTGCAGCAGGATAACCTTCCTGACGATGGAAAGTCATCTCAAGATTAGCAAAGCTAACATCGTGTGACTTAATTAAGCTTTGAATTTCATCAAAACCTGGGTAACCACATTCGGCTACGTGTCTAGTAATAAAGCTGTCGCCAGAAGCTATAAAAGATACTTTCATGGGAGTACTCCTTTGAGGTCAACATTCATTAAATATGCGTTGGATTTCTTTTGAGTCTTGCGTCTTGGTAAGAAGCCAACATCAAGAGGATTCGGGCTTTTGAGGATTATGCATCATGGCAGTTACATATCCTTCTTTCGTAAACTTTCCGAGAGGTGTAATAAGGCCAGAACCTACTCGGGAAGCGGCGACTACTGCCCCTTGCTTAACGGCAGTAGCCAAACTCTTATTAACACCATTAGGCAGTTCGTTTTTAACGGCGGGTTCATTCTTCGTAGGAACAGGAGACTCGGCTGCCGATACAGGAGCCGCCAGAAAAGCTAACAATACGACAGTGACGGCCGAGATAGTTAGAGGTCTGGAAGGTTTCATATCCAAAATGCTCCTTGAAATAGTCAAATGATGTACTTCAATACGGGATCCTTCTGTGTTTCCATTATGTTGAAGCCACGTATTTGAATCAATCACCAGCGGCCTAGGAACATTAATCTCAGAGTAACGAAAAAGTCTTACTGTTATTTATTAAGAAGCTACACCCGAACAATATTTTTTGTTTTTTCACTCTATTGGATTATCTGCTTCCAGGAAAAGAGGACGGATTTTTATTTAACGGACCAATACAAACCCGTGAATTCACCATGTACGATGAAAAAAGTACCTTTCTTTTTGTTTTATTTAAGAATTCGAGGCTAATCTTAGAGTCTTCAAATTTTTTCAACAGGTAATTAAACCGATAGGCAACTATTGTCCGCTTACGAAACTATTTGTCCTTACCGGGACCTCGAGGCTTGCCTCTGAATTTGGAATTTTGACAATGATTGAACTACAGCACATAACACAGGAATATGACACTGCTGACGGAAAGGATAAATTTTTCGCCTGCAAAGATGTCAATGTCAGCATCAAACCCGGAGAAATCTTCGGGATTATCGGCCGAAGCGGTGCTGGAAAAAGCACTTTAGTCAGATGCATCAACCTTCTTAACAGACCAACCTCCGGAACAGTCATTGTTGACGGGAAAGATCTGACAAAAATGTCTGATGAGGAACTGCGCAAAGAAAGAAGACAGATTGGAATGATTTTCCAACACTTCAACCTTCTCTCTTCCCGTACGGTTTTCGACAACGTTGCCCTGCCTTTGGAGCTTGCCGGCGTCAGTAAAGCAGATATCCGCAAGAAAGTTGAACCTTTGCTGGAGCTTGTCGGGAGTAGAGGTAGAACCCTCGTAGCCGCCGGCCCATTTGCCGAACA
>NZ_CABSJB010000026.1:0-41735 GCF_902477955.1 uncultured Turicimonas sp.
CCAACGACCTGCGGATTAACAGTCCGTCGCTCTACCGACTGAGCTATCGGGGAATGAAACTTTTTCAATTTTTAATCTTTGGCTCCCCGAGTTGGACTTGAACCAACGACCTGCGGATTAACAGTCCGTCGCTCTACCGACTGAGCTATCGGAGAATCAATGAGAACGTAACTATATACGAGTTTTTTTCTCAGTGCAAATCAAAAATAAGAAAAATTTTGTTTTTCTAGAAAGATGTCCTTTTTTTACAACACTTCTTTAATAGCCTTTGCAGTGTAGTCAACATTGGCCTTATTCAACGAAGCCACGCAGATACGTCCGGACTTAACGGCATAAACGCCGAACTCGTCTTTAAGTCTTTGAACTTGCTCAGGTGTCAAACGAGAGAAGGAGAACATTCCGTTCTGATTCTCAATGAAGGAGAAATCAACCTTGGCACCTTCCTTTTTGAGTGCTTCAGCCAGGAGGTGACGCATTTCTTTAATGCGTTCGCGCATCCCTTTCAAGTCTTCATGCCACTGCTGAAGAAGTTCCGGGTCGTTGAGGACGGCAGAAACAATCTTGGCTCCGTGAGCAGGGGGATTAGAGTAGTTAGCGCGAATAACGGACTTCAGTTTAGAGTTAACTCTCTTAGCTTCTTCTTCCGATTTGCAAACGACTGTGAGAGCGCCGATTCTTTCCCCGTAGAGAGAGAAGGATTTAGAGAAGGAGTTGGAAACAAAGAAAGGGATACCCGAATCAGCGAACTGTCTGATGGAGCCGGCGTCTTCGTTAAGTCCTGCACCAAAGCCCTGGTAGGCGATGTCTAAGAACGGAATGAGGCCTTTGTCGCGGCAAACGTCAACGACTTGTGCCCATTGTTCTTGAGTCAAATCAACACCGGTTGGATTGTGGCAGCAAGCATGAAGAATAACAACAGTATCTTTCTTTAATCCTTTGAGAGTTTCAAGCATGGCAGGGAAGTCGATTTCCCCTGTCTTTTTATCATAATAAGGATAAGAACCTACTTTGAAACCGGCGGATTCAAAGATGGCAACGTGGTTTTGCCAAGTCGGAGCACTGACGACAGCTTCTGGATTCTTAAGGACTGTGGCCAAAAAATCGGCACCGACTTTAAGAGCGCCTGTTCCGCCTAAAGACTGGACGGTGGCAGCACGTTTAGTCTTAACAACTTCAGAGTCCGGGCCGAAGATTAATTTCTGAACGCCTGAAGTAAAGGCAGGGATACCGGAAATCGGCAAATAAGTATGAGGTGCACCTGCTTCAGCAAGTTTCTTTTCAGTCTGCTCAACGACCTTCAGTAAAGGGACTTTCCCTTCCTCTGTGCAGTAGACGCCAATACTTAAATTAACCTTTTCCTTACGAGGGTCAGTTTTGAACGCTTCGTTTAATCCGAGAATAGGATCGTCCGGAGCCATTTCAACGACATCAAAAACAGAGGTACTCATCGTTTTTCCTTAAAAAGTTACTAATTGTGAAGATTTGAAACTTAACTTTATAAGACTAATCCAAAATTTGTATGGAAATCCGAATCAAGAGAGCTTTTTTGTAGCTCATAGGAGCGTTGACATGTAGAGATTTTTTTGATTGAAAAGGAAAGACAATTTTCTGAGAGATAGGGAGCAAAAATACGTGTGACCACAAAAGCAACAGGGGTGAATGAAACCAAACCCAAATTGAGAAAATTTATTGACAAATATCTTAGAGATATATAGACTTCTCTACGTCTGTTAAGACAATCTTAATTTTATTAGGAGTGCTGCCATGTGCATCTTCAACATCGGCAAGTGCCTATTCAACATAGGCATGCGCCGCACTCGTCATCTGACGCAGTTTTCAATGCGCGATTGCTTCTCATTCGATAAATTCAGCGGCACGGGCCGCTAGTCCTCTGCTCCAGCGGCTTTTAGCCCTCCTGGATCCTAACCATTTCCGGTTAAGTTCAAGTTTGTGATTCTCTATATCTCTCAGTGGGAAGAGATTGGTCGACTATTGCCGTTCATAAACTTGGGCACAAAATTCGCTTAAAAATTTTTTGATGGAGTTATTACTTTAAGTAATAAAACCAGAGGACACTATTATGCATAAAATGAAAATTGCTGCTTCCCAGAAAATTAAAGACATGCTTCAAGTTGAACGCGAAGTTGTAGACCTTGTCACAGCTGATTTAACTGAAGTTTCTGCAGTAGTTATTAGCCTTGACGACTACCGTAACGGTAAATTGAAGAGAGTTGATGCAACTGCATTCGGTCTTCCAATTTTCTTAATGATGGATTCCGATCAGGAAACACCTAAAGAATTGATCGGCCGTATCGTTGGTGTTATCAATGACGACCCAACAAACCGCCGTCTCTATGGCCGTCAAATCGACGAAGCCGCTAGAGGATACGAAAGCAAAGTTCTTCCTCCGTTCTTTGGGGCTCTTACACACTATGTAAGACAGGGTAAAGCACAATTTGACTGCCCGGGACACCAAGGTGGTTCTTATTTCCGCCGTCATCCGGCAGGCCGCGCTTTTTATGACTTCTTCGGTGAAGAAATCTTCCGTTCCGACCTCTGCAACGCAGACGTTTCTATGGGCGACCTTTTGATTCACGAAGGAGCTCCATGCGAATCTCAAAAAGCAGCTGCCAAGATTTACAACGCTGATAAGACTTATTTCGTTTTGAACGGTACATCCGCTTCTAATAAGGTTGTGCTGAATGCTTGTTTAACACCGGGAGACTTGGTTCTTTACGATAGAAATAACCATAAGTCCATTAATCACGGTGCTCTTCTCCAGGCTGGTGCAACACCGATTTATTTGGAAACTGCACGCAACCCCTATGGATTCATTGGCGGTATTGATGAAAAGTGCTTTGACGAAGCTTATTTAAGAAAGCTGGTTGCCGAAAAAGTTCCTGAAAAAGCAAATGCTAAGAGACCGTTTAGACTTGCCGTTATTCAGCTCGGTACTTATGACGGTACTATTTACAATGCCCGTCAAGTAGTTGACAAGATCGGCCATCTTTGCGATTACATTCTGTTTGACTCCGCATGGGTTGGTTATGAACAGTTCATTCCAATGATGAGAGACTGCTCTCCATTGCTTTTGGATTTGGGACCGGAAGACCCAGGTATTTTCGTTACACAGTCCGTTCATAAGCAGCAAGCAGGTTTCTCACAGACTTCTCAGATTCACAAGAAAGACTCCCATATTAAGGGTCAAGACAGATACATTCCTCATAAAGTCGTTAACAACGCCTTTATGATGCACGCTTCTACAAGCCCGTTCTATCCTCTCTTTGCCGCTCTTGACGTTAATGCCAAGATGCAGGAAGGTGAAGCAGGAAGAAGATTGTGGGCCGATTGCGTCAGAACAACTATTGAAGCTCGCAAACTTCTATTGGCAACTTGCCACTACATCAAGCCGTTTATTCCTACTAAGGTTAACGGAACTCCATGGCAGGATTATCCGACAGAACAGATTGCTACAGATCTGAACTTCTTCAAGTTCGGTCCCGGTGAAAAATGGCATGCCTTCGAAGGATACGGTCAGGATCAATACATTGTCGATCCATGCAAGTTCTTGCTCACAACTCCGGGTATCAATCCTGAAACAGGTGAATACGAAGAGTTCGGTGTTCCGGCAACTATTTTGGCCAACTACTTGCGTGAAAACGGCATCATTCCTGAAAAGAACGATTTGAACTCCATTTTGTTCTTGATGACTCCTGCCGAAGACAAAGAAAAGATGGACCATCTGGTTACACAGATTGCCCGCTTCGAAAGACTGCTTGATGAAAATGCAGCCCTTGAAGATGTTCTTCCAAGCGTTTACAAGGCCAACGAAGAACGTTACAAGGGTTATACAATCAGACAGCTCTGCCAAGAAATGCACGATTTCTACAAAGAGAGAAACATTAAGGAAATTCAAAAGCAAATGTTCCGCTTTGACTATTTCCCGAAATCTGTTGTTAATCCACAAGAAGCTCACTTTGCCTTCCTTCGCGGCCAAACTGATCTCATTCCAATGGATCAGGCAGAAGGCAGAGTCGCTGCTGAAGGAGCTCTTCCTTATCCACCGGGAGTTCTTTGCTGCTTCCCGGGCGAAGTTTGGGGAGGTCCGGTTCTGCAGTACTTCTTAGCATGGGAAGAAGCTATTAACCGTATGCCTGGATTCGCTCCAGAGCTGCAGGGTGTATACCTCAAGAACGAAGACGGCAAGAAGAGAGTTTATTGCTACGTCCTCAAAGAAGAGGTTGCAAAACGCTTGTCTCAGCCTAAAGCGTAATTTCTTCCAACGCCCGGAGCCGGGAGGCTCCGGGGATCAACTTACTTATTCGGATAAAAAAATATCATGTCTGAAAATCGTGCAAAGATGTCCGTCACGCAGTTGACACTGCTTACTGCTATTAACATGATGGGCTCCGGAATTGTTATGCTTCCTACAAAGTTGGCAGAAGTGGGAACTATCTCAATCCTCTCTTGGTTAATTACCGCTTTAGGTTCTTTGTGCTTGGCTTATGCATTTGCTAAGTGCGGAATGTTCAGTAAACGTCCAGGTATGGGCGGCTATACTGAATACGCATTCGGTAAGGCCGGTAACTTCATGGCAAACTACACGTACGGTGTATCTTTGCTGTTCGCTAATATCGCTATTGCTATTACATGTGTCGGTTATGGCGCTGAATTCTTGGAAATGGAACTAAGCCCGGTAGCCGTATGTATTTCTACAATCGTCGTGCTTTGGCTTTGCACAGTAGCAAACTTCGCCGGTGCCTCTATTACCGGCAAATTCAGCTCGGTTGCAGTTTGGTGCGCCATTCTCCCGGTTCTTTGCTTGTCCGTTATCGGCTGGTTCTGGTTCAGCCCGACAATGTACATCGAAGCTTGGAACCCTCATAACGAACCGTTCTTCAGCGCTGTCGGTGCTTCGATTTCCATGACTTTGTGGGCCTTCCTTGGATTGGAAAGTGCTTGTGCAAACTCTGACGCCGTTGACAATCCTGAAAAGAATGTTCCAATCGCAGTATTGGCTGCTACGATTGGTGTGGCAATCATCTACATTGTTTCCACCAACATCATCGCCGGTATCGTTCCTAACGCAGAACTCGTGAAATCTAATGCTCCGTTCGGTTTGACATTTACCATGATGTTCAACTCCACAATCGGTAAGATCGTCATGTTCATGTTGGTTCTGTCTTGTGCAGGCTCCACTCTTGGCTGGCAGTTCACAATTGCTAAAGTATTCCAGCAGTCTGCAGTTGACGGTTTCTTCCCGAAAGCCTTTGCTAAAGTCAACAAATGGGAAGCTCCGGTTCTCGGTATGCTGATTATTGTTGCAGTCCAGACAGGTTTCTGCTTCATGACAATCAGCCCGGAATTGTTCAAGCAGTTCAACAGACTCGTTGACCTCGCCGTTGTGACAAACATCATGCCTTACATCCTGTCTATGGCAGCTCTGCCGGTCATCATGAAGGCAGCTCATGTTGAAGTCACCAAAGCTAAAGTGTATGTCTTCATCGGTTTCATCGGTGCGGTTTACAGCTTCTACGCTTTGTTCTCCACCGGCATCAACGAAGTTTTCTGGGGTTCTTTAGCCACATTCCTCGGTTGGACTCTCTGGGGCTTTATCGCACCGAAGTTCAGTAAAAATGAAGCTTAATAAATCCTAACTTAGCAATTCTCCAGGGTACGCAAAGGGCGCCGTAAGGCGGTCTTTGTGTCACTGTCTGTTTTGAAGTTGTTTTCGGTATAAAAATAAGAATGGTTAAGAAGGACAATTCTTCTCAGTCGCGCGATATGACGATAATGTTGAGCAAATAAGCCCAGAGTTTTTAAGTACAAAAAATTGGACCAAGAGAAATTGAAATCCCAGGTCCAACTTTTTCAAAACTTCTATGAAAAATTAATTTTTAGCGATAAGGCTCGGTTCTGTGAAGATTTTTCCTGTGTAGTCGATCTTGACCAGAATGTGTTTGTTTTCTATCTGGATTCCTTCAACTTTCACTTCCTTTTTGACGAAAGCTGTTTTAACCGGAACAAACTTTCCTTTAGAAAGAGAGTCTGCGTCCCAGCGATGAACGAATTTAGCGTTTGCAGTACCAAAAACCAAAAGACCAGCGGCTAAGATCAAGAAAGTTTTCTTCATTTTTCCCCTCCTTTGTTCTGCGATCATCCTAGCATGTCAATCGAAAGAGAGGTATTAGGGTTTGGTCTCCAGGGAATTTTGCCGACGAGGAAATATTTCACAATTTTTTGTTTACTAAATTCTTTTGGAACAAGGCGGGACGGGTGCCGCAGAAAATCGGTGAAAAGGAAAGAGACAAAATTAATGACTTCAATATGTTGTGGAAAGAATGATACAGTCGAGTTCTTCTCTTTGATATTTTTCCCTAAAGCCATTACAGAGGCTCTGGAAATTGCCTTTCTCATCTCAAATTGAAAATCTATACTCTTTGGAATTGACTGCGAGTGATAGGATTATCCGAGTAGTTAGGAGAAGTTAGTTGGCAAATATTATTCGTTATCCAAATTCCCCGTTTGAACTCCACCAACCTTTTGAGCCGGCAGGCGATCAACCGCAGGCAATTAAAGAATTAGTGGAAGGCGTAGAAGACGGACTTGCGGCACAGACCCTATTAGGGGTGACCGGCAGCGGTAAAACTTTTACCATGGCCAATGTAATTGCCAAAACAGGGCTGCCGACCCTTATCATGGCTCCGAATAAAACCTTGGCTGCACAGCTCTATTCGGAAATGAGAGATTTCTTCCCGAATAATGCCGTTGAATATTTCGTCAGCTACTACGATTACTATCAGCCGGAAGCCTACGTTCCCCAGCGCGACCTCTTTATTGAAAAAGATTCTTCAATTAACGAGCACATCGAACAGATGCGTTTGGCCGCTTCTAAGAGTGTGCTGGAAAGACGTGACGTCATTATTGTGGCGACCGTCAGTGCAATTTACGGTATCGGGAAACCGGAGTCCTACACGGAAATGCGGCTTATCTTAAAGCGCGGACAAAGAATTGATCAGCGTGACTTGATTGCTCATTTGGTCAGAATCCAATATCAGAGAAATGATATGGATTTCACTCGAGGGACGTTCCGCGTCCGTGGCGATACTATCGATGTATTCCCGGCCGAGCATTCAGAATTGGCATTGAGAATTCAGCTCTTTGATGATGAAATTGAGGAAATGTATTTCTTCGATCCGCTGACAGGGAAGGTCAGACATAAAGTGGATCGTTTCTCGATTTATCCGACTTCTAACTATGTAACACCGCGCCATGACATTCTTCGGGCTATTGACACGATTAAGGAAGAACTTAAAGAAAGAGAAGCCACATTTCTGAGCGAAGGAAAGCTGCTGGAAGCTCAGAGAATTAAAGAAAGAACTCAGTTCGACCTCGAGATGCTAAATGAACTCGGTTTCTGTAAAGGCATTGAGAACTACAGCCGTCATTTATCGGGTGCGTTACCGGGAGAACCTCCTCCGACGTTAATTGATTATCTGCCGAAAGATGCCTTGATGTTCTTTGATGAATCACATGTCTTGTTGGGTCAGATAGGGGGAATGTACCGAGGCGACGCATCAAGAAAAGACACTCTTGTTCAATACGGTTTCAGACTGCCGAGTGCTAGAGACAACCGTCCGCTTAAATTTGATGAGTTTGAACGGAAGATGAGAAGGGCAATTTTTGTTTCCGCTACTCCTTCCAAATATGAGGCTGAACATTCGTCGCAGATTGTTGAGCAAGTGGTTCGCCCGACAGGTTTGATCGATCCGGAAGTAGAAGTACGTCCGGCAGGCACTCAGGTGGATGATGTATTAGCTGAAATCAAAGAGCGGGTGCCCAAAGGACAAAGAATATTAATAACGACACTTACCAAGAAAATGGCAGAAGATCTGACTGAGTTCTTGGAAGATAACGGAGTTAAGGTTCGTTACTTGCACTCTGATATTGACACGGTTGAAAGAGTGGAGATCATCCGAGATTTGCGTGCCGGCGTTTTCGATGTGTTAGTGGGCATTAACTTGCTTCGTGAAGGCTTGGATATTCCTGAGGTCGCTCTTGTGGCTATTTTGGATGCAGATAAAGAAGGGTTCCTGCGCAGTGAGCGATCTTTAATTCAAACCATCGGCCGCGCAGCACGTAATGTCGAAGGAAAAGCTATTCTTTACGCCGATAAAATTACCGACTCCATGCGTTTGGCTATGGAGGAAACGGAAAGAAGACGCAAGAAACAAAGCGACTTCAATAAGGCTCACGGAATTACGCCGAAGAGCGTAAAGAAAGAAATCAAAGACATTATTGATGGAGTCTACAAAGATCTGGTTGATGATCCGGCTTCAAATCTTGTTGACGGGATGGACTGGGAAAGAATGGATCCCAAAGAGCTGGCCAGAGAGATCAAAAAACTGGAAAAAGAAATGTTCGAGTGTGCTAAGAATTTGGAATTTGAGAAGGCTGCTGCTATTCGCGACAAACTAAGCACCGTGAAAAAACAAGTTTTTGGTGCTGACGGCCACGACTCTGATGAAAAAATCTAAAAAATTTCGTCACAAAAGAGCGCAAGATAGGAAAATACATACTTTTATTTTTCAATAATTTTGCTTACTATATATCAGCCTTAAAAGAGGCATTGTCCCTTTTAAGAGCGATTTCTGTGCCTGTTTTAACGTAACTGGCTGGATTTGAAGAAAAAAATTAAAAATTGGCGTAATTAATTATGGTTAAAGTTTTATTTGTCTGTATGGGAAATATTTGCCGTTCCCCTACTGCTGAAGCGGTTTTTGAAAAAATGGTCCGTGAAGCTGGCTTGAGCGATCGTGTTATCGTTGATTCTGCCGGTACTCATGGCTATCACGTCGGAGAGGCTCCGGACGTTCGTGCTCAAATCGCAGGAAGGAAGCGCGGATATGATCTTTCCAACCTTAAAGCCAGACAAATAACGGTGGATGATTTCCGCGAATGCGACTTCATTTTAGCTATGGACTGGGAAAATCTTACTGCAATGCAGCAGATTTGCCCTCCTATGTACAAGCACAAATTGGCTCTCTTGATGCGTTATGCGAGCGAAAACGACACGGCTGTTGTTCCTGATCCGTACTATGGCGGCAACGAAGGCTTCAACACAGTGTTGGATTATTGCGAAGATGCGTGTGAAGGTCTACTTGATGTTGTCAAGAAGAGAGCCTCTATGTACACGCCTTCAAGAAACTTCTAAAATTACGCGCTTACTAAAGGACCGAAAAGGTCCTTTTTTAGTATCTGGGATTTATCCCGAGGAATCTTTCGCCTAACAACTTGCTTGCTCAAAACCTTTCCGGCAACGATTTCCTGTTCACCATTAAATATCTTCTCAACAGCATCATCTTTTCGAATGAGAAAATCGTTTTCTCGAATAATCGCTTCTAATTCATTTATTTTTTGGACTCAAAATAGTTTCGTTTATTTAACAAACACTTGGAAAGAATCCCAGCAGTTTTACTTATCTGATAATTAAAAATTCGAGCAAAGTTCTCATGCTCAGGATGAAAAATAATATTTCCGACAGTTGCACTCGGAAATTGATGAGAGTATATTTCCGACTAAATTAATCGGAATAGGATAATGAAGCTTACTACTAAAGGAAGATTTGCTGTCACTGCGATGCTTGATATTGCGCTTCAAGCCCCGCAGGAGCATGTCACTATAGCGGAAATAAGTGCTAGAAGACACTTATCCCCGTCCTATCTCGAACAGCTTTTCGGAAAACTGAGAAAGGCAGGTTTGGTTGAAGGCAATCGCGGCCCAAAAGGCGGCTACCGCTTAGCTAAATCTTCCGATCAGATTCGAGTTGACGAGATCCTTGATGCCGTAGATTCAACCCTGAAAACTTCCGAATGTACAAAGTCTCGAGCCGGTTGCGACGGCCAGGGAGAATGTATCACCTTTGATTTATGGGACAGCCTCAATGAAGAAATGCGAAAGTTTCTCCATGGCATTTCTCTTAAAGATCTTGCGGAAAAGAAGCTGCTTAAGGATCAAGGTATTCAACAAGTAAAGATTGTTAAACCTTCAAAATCTAATTGCTCTAAAAAATAAATGGAGTCCATAATGAAATTCCCTATCTATCTTGACTACTCTGCAACAACTCCAACTGACCCAAGAGTTGTAGAGAAGATGATTCCCTACCTGAATGAACATTTCGGTAATGCGGCTAGTACAAGCCATCCTTACGGTTGGGATGCAAAGGAAGCCGTTGAAAACGCCCGTGCAGAAGTTGCAAAATTGATCAACGCCGATCCGAAAGAAATCGTTTGGACTAGCGGTGCAACAGAAAGCGATAATTTGGCTATCAAAGGTGCAGCCAGATTCCACAAGGATAAGGGCAAACATTTAATCACAGTCAAGACAGAACACAAGGCAGTTCTTGACTCCATGAGAGAGCTTGAAAGAGAAGGTTTTGAAGTTACTTACTTAGGTGTTGGCAAAGACGGTTTAATCGACCTCGACGAGCTCGCTAAAGCAATGCGTCCTGACACAACATTGGTTTCCGTTATGGCTGTCAACAACGAAATCGGTGTTATCCAAGATATCGAAAAGATCGGTGAAATGTGCCGTGAAAGAGGCATCCTCTTCCACTGCGATGCCACACAGGCCGCCGGTAAGATCCCTCTGGATATGGAAAAGCTCAAAATTGATTTGATGAGCTTGTCCGCTCACAAAGTCTACGGTCCGAAAGGCATGGGAGCTCTTTACGTTCGCCGCAAGCCTCGCGCCAGAATCGAAGCTATCATTCACGGCGGCGGCCATGAAAGAGGTATGAGAAGCGGTACGCTTGCTACTCACCAGATCGTCGGAATGGGCGAAGCTTATCGTTTGGCCCGTCTCGAATTAGAGCAGGAAGCCGAAAGAGAAAGAAAATTGCGCGACAAGCTTCTCAAAGGCCTTTCTGAAATTGAAGCCGTTCATGTTAACGGTAGCATGGAACATCGCGCTCCGTTCAATTTGAATATGAGTTTTGAGTTCGTTGAAGGCGAAGCTTTGATGGCTCGCTGCAAAGACGTTGCCGTTTCTTCCGGCTCCGCTTGCACATCTGCCAGCTTGGAACCTTCTTATGTTCTGAAAGCCTTAGGAATCGATGATGAGTTGGCTCACAGCTCCATCCGTTTCTCTATCGGCAGATTTACAACCGAAGAAGAAATCGACTACACCATCAAGCTCTTCAAAGAAAATGTAGCAGCATTAAGAGAGCTTTCTCCGTTGTGGGAAATGCACAAAGAAGGTACAGATCTCAAGTCTGTCGAGTGGAAAGAACATTAATAAGGAATTGAAGTAATGCAATACAGCGAAAAAGTAATGGACCATTTCAACCATCCGAGAAATGTCGGACGTTTGGATAAAAATGATCCCAATGTCGGAACGGGAACACGTGGGGCTCCTGCTTGCGGCGATGTGCTTAGTCTCCAGATTAAAGTCAATGACCAAGGTGTTATCGAAGACGCTAAGTTCAAAACTTACGGCTGCACTAGCGCTATCGCTTCCTCTTCTTTGGTCACCGAATTGATCAAAGGTAAGACTCTTGAAGAAGCTCAACAGCTCAAAAATACGGCTATTGCTGAAGAGTTGGAACTTCCTCCTGTCAAAATCCACTGCTCAATTCTTGCAGAGGATGCTATTAAGGCAGCCGTAGAGGATTACCGTCATAAACAAGAACAATTAGGAAAGAAATAATGGCAGTTACATTGACTGAAAAAGCCGCTGAACACGTTCAGAAGTTCTTGACAAAGCGCGGCAAGGGCATTGGGATTCGCGTCGGCGTGAAGACCAGCGGATGCTCCGGCATGGCTTACGCTCTTGAATTTGCTGATGCAGCAGAGCCTGAAGACAATGTTTTCGAGTCTTACGGAATCAAGGTCATTGTTGATCCGAAGAGCCTTGTTTACATTGACGGTACAGACATCGATTTCGTGAAAGAGGGGCTGAACTCCGGATTTAAGTTCACCAATCCGAACGAGAAAGAAAGCTGCGGCTGCGGCAAATCCTTTCACGTTTAATTCAGTTTAGGAGAGATGAGTTGACTGCTTTTAATGCTTTTCAAATTTTTAATATGCCCGTGAGCTTCAAGATTGATGAAGCTGAACTCGGACAAAAATACTTCCAGATTCAGAAAATGGTGCATCCGGACAGGTTCGCATCTGCCTCTGAGGCTGAAAAGAGAAATGCTCAGCAGTGGTCAACTCGTTTGAACGATGCCTACTCCGTTCTGAAAGACCCCATCCAAAGAGCCAAGCTTGTTTGTGCGCTTTTGGGGTCTCCGGTGGATGAAGAATCCAGCGGCTCAATTAATGAAGAGTTTTTAATGGATCAGCTGATTCGCCGCGAAGAAATCTCAACAGCTAAAGAAGCAAATGATGAGGCCCGGCTGGGGAAGCTAAAAGAAGAAATCTCTGAGGAAAAAGAAGACTTGCTGAAAAAAGTCGAACATTCTTTGGACGAGGATAAAGATCCAAAAACTGCCGGTGAGAACATTAAAAAAATAATGTTCCTCGCAAGGCAATTAGAAGATTTGAAATAACTTTATGTCTTTATTGCAAATTTCCGAACCCGGTATGTCAACCGCTCCCCATGAGGAGCGGTTAGCCGTAGGTATAGACCTAGGAACTACCAATTCCTTAGTGGCGACCGTGCGTAATGGCTCACCGGAAGTACTTGTTGATGAAAAGGGAGAAAAGCTTCTTCCTTCCGTTGTTAGATATCTTGAAAACGGAGAGGTGGAAGTCGGTGAAGAAGCCAGACTGAAATCTTCGGAAGATCCTCTCAATACAATTTCTAGTGTTAAAAGATTAATGGGCAGAAGTGCTGACGAAGTCAGACAAGAGGGCTCTTACATCTCCTACGATCTAACAGATGGCGAAGGAATGCTTAGACTTCGCACAGTAAACGGGGAAAAATCTCCGGTTGAAGTTTCTGCAGAAATCCTTAAAAAGCTTAAATTACGGTCTGAAGAAGCGTTAGGCGGTGAACTTGTCGGTGCTGTTGTAACAGTTCCGGCTTATTTCGATGATGCTCAAAGACAAGCAACCAAAGATGCTGCCAAATTGGCAGGATTAAACGTATTGCGTTTGTTAGCCGAGCCAACGGCTGCCGCATTAGCTTACGGGCTTGATAAAGGAGCCGAAGGTCTTTATATCGTGTTCGACTTGGGAGGCGGTACTTTTGACGTCTCTATCCTGCGCTTGTCCAAGGGAGTGTTTGAAGTTCTTGCCACCGGCGGCAATAGCCAGTTAGGCGGCGACGATTTCGACCAAAGATTGTATTGCTGGATTTTGGAACAGGCTGGATTATCCTTCCTCAACAAATCCGATTCACGTCTTCTCTTGGGAAAAGCCAAACAAGCTAAAGAACATTTGACTACTCACGAAAGGGCAGTTATTCACGCAACTTTGAGCGACGGAAAGATTGTTAATCTGACTATTTCCAGAGAGGCTTTTGCTGCTATCACCGCTCATCTTGTTAATAAATGCATTGAAACGACAAAAAACACTCTTAAAGATGCAGGCTTGAAACGCAGCGAAATCAAAGGAGTTGTTTTAGTCGGCGGTTCAACCCGTATGCCAAATGTTCGTGAAGCGGTAGAAAACTACTTTGATCAGCCGCCTTTAACCGATATCGATCCGGATGAAGTGGTTGCGGTTGGAGCTGCGATGCAGGCCAACTTGCTTGCCGGCAATCAATCCGGTGAAGATTGGCTTTTGTTAGACGTTACTCCGCTGTCTCTCGGCATCGAAACTATGGGCGGCCTGGTAGAAAAAGTCATTCCAAGAAATACGGCAATTCCAGTTGCCATGGCGCAAGATTTCACAACCTTCAAGGACGGCCAGACAGCAATGTCTTTCCACGTCGTTCAAGGCGAAAGGGACATGGTCGAAGATTGCCGTTCTTTGGCAAAATTCTCGCTTAGAGGAATTCCTCCGATGGTTGCCGGAGCTGCAAGAATCCGCGTTACCTTCCAGGTGGATGCCGACGGTCTTCTTTCAGTTTCCGCAAGAGAAAACACCACGGGAGCAGAAGCGTCCGTTTCAGTTAAGCCTTCCTATGGTTTGAGTGAGGATGAAATCACTAGAATGCTTAAAGATTCTCACGGTCATGCCGAAGAGGATATGAAACTGAGAGAATTGCGTGAGCAGAAAGTTGAAGCAGCCCGCTTGCTTGAATCTACAGAGTCCGCTTTAAAGACTGATGCCGACTTGCTTAATGCTGAGGAACGTTCTCAAATCGACGCTTTAATTGAGGATCTTGTTCGCGTTAAGGAGCAAGATGACACTGAGGCCATTAAGAAAGCAATCAATGCCCTTTCTAAAGGGACTGAAGATTTCGCTGCCCGCAGAATGAATCGAACAATCCTTGCAGCTTTGCAGGGTAAGTCTGTTTACGAGGTATAAAGATGCCAAAAATTACAGTTCTCCCCCATGAAACTATTTGCCCTAATGGCAAGGAATTTGAAGTACCGGCAGGTACTAACTTAGCTCGTGCTTTATTGGACAACGGCGTTCCAATTGAACACGCCTGCGAATTGTCTTGTGCATGTACAACTTGCCACTGCTATATCGACAAAGGATTCGATACCCTTGCTCCAGCTGAGGACGATGAGGAAGACTTGCTTGATCAGGCCTGGGGATTGAAGTCTAATTCAAGACTGTCTTGCCAAACAACAGTTGGCGATGAAGACATTACCGTGGAGATTCCTAAGTACTCCAGAAACCACGCTAGGGAAGCTTTTTAAGTATGAAGTGGTCTGATACAAGAGATATTGCTATTGCTTTAGCGGATGAGTATCCCGATCAGGATCCATTGAAGCTTGGTTTTCCGCAGATGCATCAGATGATCTGTGGACTTGACGGGTTTGAAGATGATCCTGAGGCCAGTAATGAAAAGATCCTTGAAGCGATCTTAATGGCGTGGCTTGATGAAGTTGAGTAATTCAAGCAGTTAGGGAAGCAACTGGACTTTCCGACATAAACAAAAGCGGCCACAAGGCCGTTTTTGTTTGTGGAAAAAATAATAACTAATGTTGAATCTCCGAGGTGATTTGGAGCATTATTAGATGGTAGATTTTTTGCTGCAGCAGAAGATATTCAAACTCAATCAATTATTCAATAATCTCAATCAGGAGTCTAATTTTGAAGAAAATACTTCTATCTTCCATTATCTTTCTTGCTCTTCTTGGATGTAAATCTGAGATTGATTTGCCCGTGAAATATTCTCAAGTTTTTGGAAAGCCTCAGCCGAGTACTGGAACTCTTTCGATAGAAGTTCCCGATTGTAAGGAAGAGGCAACAGAAATGGAAAGTTCATCCGTTTTGGAAGCCAAACAAAAAGTCAATTATATTTTTTCTGGTGCCAAATATCTTGGATGTAAAGAGGAAGGTTTTGAAAGCTTCGTTTCTTTTGAGGTGCCTTTCATAATTGGTGGTGTCGGTATGAGAGACTGCAGGAAAAATGAAATTTGCGTGGCCTCCAGTCAGAACAATCAAAATATGAATGTCTTTGTAGGTGAAGAGATCCGCAAAAAGATAACGCTAATTGCCCGAGGCTTCACTTTTTTTGACCCTGATAATTTACGGATTACTCTTACAGTAGATAACGATAGCGGACAGAGCCTGTCTGTGAGAATTCCTAGTGCCTTTTTACGTCACGAAGGAGAAGAAATTCCTTTACATAACACTCGTGGAGGAAACTTTCCGGAAGATACTCTTAAGTTTACATTGAGCAATGTCGCTTCCGCTCAACTTATTAGAGGAAGAGGTGTAGCGACTGCTATGGAATTTCCAGATCGTGAATATGTTGCTCCTCCGCATAAATAAGAAGGCATCGTTGCGAGGATATATGAAAACTACGTTAAGGTAGGAAGTAATGTATTGAAAGCATTAAAGTATTCCTAATCCCAAGATAGAAGATTTAGCTCTTCTGATAGTTAAAGAGATCGGCTGAAAGGCCGTTCTTGTTGGCAATTGATAATAGAACAGACAGAGAAGATTCAAATGTGAATGCACCGACAGCAGCTCTTTGAATCACTTCTTCCTGTGTTAAAAGTTCGAATTTCTCGACTTCTCCGTCAACATTGTGAGGAACAAAGTTGTCGCTAACATCAGCATCGAACATAATCGTATGCTCGAACATCCATCCTTCGGTTACTGCTCTGGAAATCAAATGGCGCTCTAGAAAATGAAATTGGAGAGTCCCTTCTTCGATACCGGCTTCCTCCCAGCTTTCTCGTGCCATGGCTGTCGGAAATGTCTCGCCGATGGGTACCATGCCGGCAGCGCAATTATCCCAATAGCCCGGGTTTATTGCCTTCTTAAATGAACGTTGGGCTACCCATAGACGGCCGTCTTGTGTGTAAGGATTTAGATGAACGGCAAAGGTTGAAAGAGCAAATGGTCTGGCCATCGCTCTTTCAATTTCGGCTAATACCGTGGTTCTCCCGAAGTCTTTGACAGAAACCACTGGTAGTAACTCGTCTCGCCACGCTGTGACGAGACTGGATTGTTTAAAAATCTGAGAAATTGCAGCAATTCTTTTAGAAGCTTGCTGCGCATCATCTGCCAAAATCCGACATCTGGAACACGGTCCGTCAAGCTCAATAAAACGGAATGTTTTCTTGAGAAAAACGGCTTCTTTGCTCTTCAAATGTCCGACAAGAATATCGTTTAAAAATAAAGGAATTCTTGTCGCAGGAATCTTCTCATCAGCTTGTTTTCCTAGCGTGGTAAGAATGTTAACTAACAGATCTTTGGCAGAATTACTCAGCATGTTTATGACTCGGGACGCATGTGTGGGAAGAGAAGAACATCACGGATGCTGGCAGAATCCGTCAAGAGCATGACGAATCTGTCTAAACCTACACCGCAGCCGCCTGTCGGAGGAAGACCGTATTCAAGAGCGCGAACATAGTCAGCGTCGTAGTACATGGCTTCATCGTCGCCTTCCGCTTTGAGTTTTGCTTGAGCTTGGAAACGAGCGGCCTGATCTTGAGGATCATTCAATTCGCTGAAGCCGTTTGCTGTTTCACGTCCGGCCATGAAAAGTTCAAAGCGTTCTGTGATTTCCGGATTCTTGTCGGAAGCACGGGCTAACGGAGAGATTTCAACCGGATAGTCAATGATGTATGTCGGCTGAATCAATTTGGCTTCTGTTGTTGCTTCGAACATGGCCATTTGAAGGGCGCCGATACCAACGTTCTTCTTCTGTGGCTCTCCGAGTCTTTCCAGTTCTTTGTGCATGAAGTCGGCGTCTTCAAGATTTTCTGCTGTGTACTGCGGGCAGTATTTAAGAACGGCGTCTTTTGCTGTCAGGCGATCAAACGGCTTGGAAAGGTCGATGGTGTGACCCTGATACTGAATAATTTCTGTGCCGATAGTCTGGTTGGCAACAAAGCGGAGAAGTTTTTCTGTGTAATCCATGAGCCAGTGGTATTCCTTGTAGGCTGCATAGAATTCCATCATGGTGAATTCAGGATTGTGACGAACGTCCACACCTTCATTACGGAAGGAACGATTCAATTCAAATACACGTTCAAAACCGCCGACAACCAATCTCTTCAAATAAAGTTCGGGAGCGATACGGAGGTACATGTCCATATCGAGGGCATTGTGATGAGTAATGAACGGCTTTGCAGAAGCTCCGCCCGGAATCGGATGAAGCATTGGAGTTTCAACTTCCATGAAGCGGTGTTCCATCATGAACTGACGTGTAGCGGCAATGGCTTTAGAGCGGATTCTGAATGTCTTGCGTGTGTCTTCGTTCATGATCAGGTCAACGTATCTTTGGCGATAACGGATTTCTTGATCGGACAGACCATGGAACTTGTCAGGAAGCGGACGGATGTTCTTGGTCAAAAGTCTGAGAACTTTGACGCGGACGGAGAGTTCGCCTTTTTGTGTGCGGAACAGTGTGCCTTTGGCACCGACGATATCACCGATATCAATAGTCTTCTTGAAGAGTTCGTAAGTTTCAGGACCAACTTCTGCAAGAGTGATGAAGAACTGGATAGTGCCGCTGACGTCTTTAACTGTAGCAAAGCTGGCTTTGCCCATAACTCGTTTCAACATGACGCGGCCGGCGACTTGAACTTCAACCGGATTGGCTTCTAATTCTTGTGCAGAAGTGTTTTCGTACTTGGCACGAATATCGCCGAGTTCTTCTTTTTTCTCGAAGTCATTCGGATAAGCGGGACCTGCCTGGCGAAGCTTGTCTAACTTGGCGAGTCTCTCTTCGATAATGTGGTTTTCCTGCTCTTTGATCTCTACTTGATCTTTTGCGTTTTCTTGATTTTGCATTTTTATCCTTCGAAGGAAATGTTTCTGATATCGGTAATGGTTTCTTGTCCGAAAGCAGGGCTGTCCAGATAGGCCAAAAGTTTGGCGGCAGCCTTATCAGGCGAAGTTAATTTACTCTCTTCTTTGAGGGTTTTAAATCTTTCGACTTGCGGAAAATCTTCCGAAGAGAGTGAACGAATTTGTTCTTGCATTCCGGTGTCAACGACGCCGGGAGCAACGGAGGAAATCTTGAGATCGATTCCGTGGATTTTGGCGTCCTCGGAAACGGTAGAAGAAAATCTGTCTAAGGCTGCTTTGGTCGAACAGTACATGGCCCAGCCCGGAACGTCTTTTCTAGCGGCGCCGGAAGAAATATTCATGATTCTCTTCGGCGCTTTCCAATTCTTGGTTAATTCTAAAAATCTCTGAATAATAAGAACCGGTGCTTCAAAGTTAATGCGGATCGTGTGATCGATGTCAGGAGCAGAGGCCTCAGAAATCGGTCCGACAGGTCCGAGAACTCCGGCATTGTTGATGAGCCTGACAGAAGAGAATTGCTCCGGCGAGGCTTGGTTAATCAGCCAGGAAACTGTCGAAACTGTGGAATTAAGATCTGTTAAGTCAACGGGAAGCTGAATTAACTCACAGCCGCGTTCTTTGGCGATTCCGACAAGCTCAGTGTCCGGATGACGCTCAATGGTGGCAACGGTATCGCCTACCTTCATGCATTGAAGTGCCAGCTGCTTGCCTAAGCCCTTGGAGGCACCGGTGATGATGGTTAGTGTCGACATCTTAGACTCCCTGCTTCAAACTTGCTTCAATGAACTGTTCTAAAGCACCGTCCAGGACAGCTGTTGTGTTGCCTGTTTCGACATTGGTTCTTAAGTCTTTAACGCGGGACTGATCCAACACGTAGGAGCGAATCTGATGGCCCCAAGAAATATCACTCTTGCTGTCTTCAACCGCTTGCTGAACGGCCTGGCGCTTTCTCAATTCAGCTTCGTAGAGCTTAGATTTCAGAACAGCCATCGCATCGGCTTTGTTTTGATGCTGGCTTCGGCCATTTTGGCAAACAGCAACAATACCTGTCGGAATATGTGTGATTCGAACGGCCGAGTCTGTCTTCTGAATATGCTGACCGCCCGCACCTGAAGCACGGAAAGTATCAATTCTTAGGTCAGACGGATTGATGTCAATTTCAAAAGATTCGTCAACTTCCGGGTACACAAAAACGGACGCAAAAGAAGTATGTCTTCTGGCATTTGAATCAAAGGGGCTCTTTCTGACTAAGCGGTGAATACCGGTTTCAGTTCTGAGCCAGCCGTAAGCATAATTGCCGGTAATTTTGATTGTGCAGCCTTTGATGCCGGCCACATCGCCTTCAGTCTCTTCAATGAGCTCTGCTTTGAAATCTTGACGTTCGGAGAACTTGAGATACATCCTTTCCAACATGCTTGCCCAGTCCTGAGCTTCGGTGCCCCCGGCACCGGCCTGAATTTCAAGGAAGCAGTTGGCTTCATCGTGATCTTGGTTGAACATACGCTGAAATTCGAGATGCTCAACTTTTTTCCGCATCTCGCCGACGTCATGCTCGATCGCAAGCAGAGTGTCTTCATCATCTTCTGCTTGAGACAATTCAAAAAGTTCTAAGGAATCTTTTAAGCCGGTTTGCAGGTCTCTCAAACCGAGAACGATGTCTTCTAATCGTTTCTTTTCTTGGCTGATTTCCTGAGCTCTTTCAGGATTATTCCAAAGGTCAGGATTTTCTATTTCACGGTTGACTTCTTCTAGTTTTCTTTCTTTCTCGTCGAAGTCAAAGATACCCCCGAAGTTCTTCTACGCGGGATAAGAGATCTTCCGCAGTGGAAGAAATAAGGTTTAGGCGTTCAACATCCATTCGTTTTTCCAATTAAATCAAGAGTGGTACAACTTTCAATGAACCTGACATTCTACCAATGATAGGCATTAAAAACGGCTTTTCCTTAACAACATCGAGCCTGTTGGGCTGTGCAAAATTTTCCCAATAACCAAGTAGTTAGTAGAGGTGAAGCAGCTCAAGGGCACTTGAAGTTGAAACAAATAGTTTGGGAAAATATTCTTATGCAGGCCTTGAGCCTAAACGCTATCAAAGACCTACGAGGACGAACCGAAAGAGGATGAAAACTGCATTACTGAGGTTTCTTGATCAAATCATATTCTTGCAAGGCTCAAGTTTATGAGAGCGATGAAGATGAGAAAGGCTCGTGATTCTTACGTTGGTCCAATTTTTTTACTTTTCAAAAACGAAAACAGAAACTGCCGAAAAGCCTTTATTTCTTCCCAGCAGTTTTGAGTTTTGTTTTAGGTTCGGACCACTCCTAAAGAAGCCTTTCTTCCTCGTCTTCCATGTCTTCAATAACGAGCTGAAGAGTTCTGCGGCCGGCCCATTGGTTAACACAGATCTTGTAAGCCAGATAAGCTCTTTCAGGCAGCGGTTTCTTTCTTCTAAACCAAATGGCGGACACGGCTACCCCGTCCATCTCTAAATCGAGTTTCAGATGAGTGTCCTTCAGTAGTTTTTGATTTTTAACCACAAACCGATTAGCGAAAATCGGTTCAGGAAAAGACGGTCCCCAAACAATACTGTCAATGGCATTTGCAACTGACATGGTGAAGTCTGAAGGAGCAAGTTCTCCGTCGACTAAAGTGTTTTTAACAAACGTTCCGGAAGGAGCATTCTTGAGAACGGCCTTTTTGAAAGCTTTCTCAAAAACCGGCAAATCTTTCTCTTTAATAGTCAGACCCGCCGCTAAAGAGTGGCCTCCGAATTTGAGAATCAAGCCGGGATGGTTCTTATTGATGAGATCCAGAGTGTCTCGCAGATGAATGCCGGTGATTGATCTGCCTGATCCTTTAATTTCTCCTTCTCGTCCTTCTTCCGTGCTCGGAGCAAAAGCAATAGTCGGCCGGTAATAGCTGTCTTTAATGCGCGAGGCAACCAATCCGACGATGCCGGAATGCCATGTAGGGTCGTAGAGACAAATGGCAGGGGCTTCAGGATCATCTAAAGTACCGATAGAAGAGAGTGCATCCTGCTGCATCTCGCGCTCTTTGACTTTGCGCTCTTTATTGAGCTCCTCTAACTTCTGTGCAAAATCAAATGCTGTCGGTGCATCGGCGCTAATAAGACAATAAACGCCCAAGTCATTAGTGGAAAGACGTCCCGCGGCGTTGATTCTCGGAGCCACGGAAAACGCCAGTTCAGTGGCAGAAATATCAAAACAATTTCGTCCCGCGACTTTGAGCAGAGCTGATAGGCCTGACTGCAGCTTGTTCTGACGAATTCTTTCAATGCCTTTGGTAACAATGATGCGGTTGTTTCGATCCAGCGGAACAACGTCGGCAATCGTGGCTAAGGCAACCAAATCAATCAAAGTTAAAAGATTTGGCTGAGGTACACAAGAATAAACTCCCATTTCTCGAAGCGCACTTCGAGTAGCTAAAAGAAGATAGAACATAACACCGGCGCCGCACAGTGCTTTACTCGGGAAGTCGTCTCCGTGCTGATTAGGATTTACAACAAAATCTGCCTCGGGCAGAGCATCGGCTGGAAGATGATGATCGGTAACAATAACCGTCAGACCTTTTTCTTTGGCGTATTTAACCGCTTCAATTGATGAGATGCCGTTATCAACCGTCAAAAGGACTTCTGCTTTTTCCATCAAAGCGCGGTCAACGAGAAATTTTGACAGGCCGTAACCGTCTTTTTCTCTGTCCGGAATCAGAAAGTCGGGGAACACAGCTCCTAAAAGTCTGAGGCCTAAAATACCGACTGCTACGCCGGACGCTCCGTCGCAGTCATAGTCTCCTACGATGATAATTTTTTTCTTTTCGAGAATGCATTGGGCTAATAGTTTTCCGGCCTCAACGCAGTTCTTCATAAGATGCGGAGGAAGCAGATCTTTGATTTCTCCGTTTAAATCTTGTGCATGACATACCCCTCTTGCTGCAAGGGCCCGAGCTACGGGCGCTGGATAGCCGGCACTGGCTAAGCTGTTTGCAACAACGGAGTTAAAACGTCTAACGCTGAAAAGTGACATCCTTTAATCCTTAGGACAAATCCATTGCTCGGAGAAGTCCTGCTTCTTCCCAAACATAGGAAAAAATGATTTCTTCAATGATTTTGTGATCGTGCTGACTCTAAGGCCGTCGGTGGCAACAAAGACAGGATTGAACAATTCCAGGTTCTCGAGGCCTTTAGCAGTAGCCAGATGGTTCTCAACCTGTTTGCGAATTTTTTCCCAAGCATCAATCCATTTTCTCTTGTCCTTCTTGACGGCCGGATCCATAAAGTCCGTACAGATGCTTAAGCGATCCCCTTCCGGACATTCTGCCGGCCATGGTGCGCCCTCGGCCGTGACGAAATTATTGGCAATTCCGCAAGCTTTGCAGATTCCTTTCACAAGAACTGAGTTGGTTTGAACCACTCGGGTGAAGGAGACGTCTTTAATAGCAGTGTCAAATCCGCCGCCGCTTATCCATAAACTCTGGACTTCTTGACGGTTGTTTTCTTTTCGGTATTGATTAAGCTCGCTTCCTTGAAGAAGATTTTTAATTTCGTTGTTTATAGCTTCAAACTCGGATTTGTCCTCTCCGAAGACCGGCTGGGGTTTTTGATGCAGCTGAGCTTTCCACGGACAAACTTCAATTTTCCAAGCGGTTTTTCTTGCAAAAAAGAACCTTCCGTCCAGCACTTGGACTTCTAACTTATATTTCCGGGCAAGAGGGGCCAGAAGATCTCGTAGGTAGCACTCTTCATCTAAGTCGAAAGCTTCCGCTGCTTCCTCAATGTAGCCTTTGGCGTCTAGATAGTAGGGAGAGACTTGCCAGAACTCTTTGGCTATTCTTTGTCCGCCGAAACCTTCCCAAAGAAGAGGAGCGTAAGGAATGAGGTCCTCTTTTTTGGCAATATTCATCCATATCCACTGATCAGTGGCTGTACCTCGAAGAGCTTCAGTTCCGAAAACGGAAAAACACGTGGGTTCGCTGAATCCTTGGCACATATCGCGAAGGGGGCCGGGAACGGCGGCGTTGCCCAACTGGGTCCGTTCTTCTTCAGAAAGAAGTGCGTTTGGGAATAAAAATATACAAGAAGACATTCCGTCATTCTAATAGCAGCCTTCTGCAAGTTAAAATGGCTTCACCTCTACAGATGGAAAATTTTTGTGAAAAATTCTTTTATAAAAAAGCTCCCTTTTGAGTGGGCCGTAGGGCTTCGCTACACTTTTTCCATGCGAGGGAGCAGACGGGACGGATTCGTTTCTTTTATTTCCGGGATGTCGGTTTTATCTATTGCTGTCGGTGTGATGGCATTGATCGTTGTTTTGTCGGTTATGAACGGGTTCCAAAAAGAAGTACGCGATAAAATGCTTTCCGTTCTCCCGCACGCAGAAATTGTTCATACAACCGCTCCGATTTCGGATTGGCAGGCATTGGCAAAAACAGTTCAATCAAAAAATAAAGAAATTATCGGTGCTGCACCGTATGTTAGGAGCCAGGGACTTCTCAGCAGCGGAGCCAACATTAAAGGTGTAGCTGTCACCGGTATTGAACCGGAGGCTGAGAAATCCGTCAGCAATGTGGCGACCGTGATGAAGGTCGGCAAACTCTCTGACCTCAAACCGGGCTCTTTTAATATCGTAATCGGAATGGATCTGGCTAGAAGCCTCGGCGTCGTTCCCGGTGACAAAATTTCTATGATGGTTCCCCAAGGGCAGTTCACTCCTGCCGGAATGGTTCCGAGAATGAAACAGTTTACGGTTTCCGGTGTGTTTTCTTCCGGTCATTATGAATATGACAGCTCCATGAGCTTTATCAATCTAAATGATGCTGCCGCGCTTTACCGCACAGGAGGCCCCACAGGATTGCGTCTTAAATTGAAAGATATGCAGGAAGCACCTGCTGTAGCCAAAAATTTGAATTCTCAGCTCCAAGACGGGTATTACGCTTTTGATTGGTCAAGACAAAACAGAAATTGGTTTGCCGCCGTTCAGGTCGAAAAAAGAATGATGGGTATTATCTTGTTTCTCATCGTTCTGGTCGGTGCTTTCGGCCTAGTATCTTCTTTGGTGATGACGGTTAACTCAAAACGCAGCGACATCGCTATCCTCAGAACCCAAGGAGCGTCTCAAGGGTCGATTATGAAAATTTTTATGATCCAAGGCATGTTTATTGGTTTTGTAGGCGTTGCAATCGGAGTGGGACTTGGGTTACTCATTGCTTTTAACGTCGAGTCGATTGTAAATACTATTGAAGCGATGTTTAACGTTCAGTTCCTGCCTAAGGATATTTACTTGATTTCCAATATGCCGAGCGAGCCGAGAGCTGACGATATCGTTCCGATTGCCGTATTTTCGTTCCTTATCTCTTTGGCTGCAACGATTTATCCGAGCTGGCGTGCGGCAAGGATTCAACCGGCGGAGGCTTTGAGATATGAATAAGAAACTGGCAGTTGAAGCTGTTGATGTAAAGAAAACCTATACGGAAGGAAATTCTACGGTAGAGGTTCTTAAAGGAGTGACTTTATCGGTTCGAGCCGGTGAAATTGTTGCAATTGTCGGAACTTCCGGTTCCGGAAAATCTACTTTGCTGCAGTGTCTAGGCGGTTTGGATGTGTTTGATAGCGGTTCCGTCACAATCGACGGAGAAGATTTGGGACATTTAACAGAAAAAGAAAGGACGATTCTCAGAAATAGAAAACTGGGTTTCGTCTATCAATTTCATCATCTGCTTCCGGAATTCACGGCGTTGGAAAACATCTCCATGCCTTTGCGTATCAGAAGAGATAAAACGGATTATGCGGAGAATAAGGCTCTTGAACTATTAGAAGTCATGGGCTTGGCCGATCGTAAAGATCATTTACCGAGTCAGTTGTCAGGCGGGGAGAGACAGCGTGTTGCGATTGCCAGAGCCACCGTGGGAGATCCGGTTTGTCTATTAGCAGATGAGCCGACAGGCAACTTGGATCAAGATACGGCCCTCTCTGTTTTTGACTATCTTCTCAAGTTAGCGAGGATGAAGCATACCGCCGTTGTGATAGTGACCCATGATATGGATTTAGCTCGAAGATGCGATCGCATTTTAAGACTGAAAGACGGGAGAATTTCTGATGGTTCGATTAGTTGATTCCCACAATCATTTATTTGTTGACGAATTTACGAAGTCTCGGCAAGCTCTCGCCTCGGCTGTCGAACTTGCCGTTGATGCAGGTGTCTGTCAAATGCTTATTTGTGCAGGCGACTGGCGGAGTGTTTTGCGGACCCATACTGTCGCTGCTTTAATAAATGCCGGGTATGCTGCCGGGATCCATCCGCTGTCTCTGAATCCTAAAACCTATTGTACAGAGCATAATCTCATTAGAGAGTTCGTAGAGCGGCACTTGGCCACTTCTACTCTTAGCGCAATCGGTGAGATTGGTTTAGACGGTACTATCACCGACAAGATCCCCATGGAGTTCCAAGAAAAGGTATTTTCCGACCAATTGAAGCTCGCGAGAGACTACCAGCTTCCCGTCAGCGTACATGCCCGGGGAGCTATCGATCTTGTGGCTAAGCATATTAGACGCATCGGAATTTGCGGAGGTGCAATCCATGCTTTTAACGGAAGCTTGGAACAAGCCAAGATTTTCATCAATTTAGGCTTAAAGCTTGGATACGGGGGAGCATGCACTTATTCCGGCTCTTGCAGAATCAGAAAACTCCTCTCGGCGCTTCCGGCAGAAGTTTTGGTTCTGGAAACCGACTGTCCGGATATGCCTTCCTCCATAAGAAGAGCGGAAAACCCGGACGATGCCCACAGTATGCCCAGAGATATCCGTATGTATGCGGAAGTGGCGGCCGAGCTCCGAGGGGTCTCTTTGGAAGAAATTGCCGAGCAGACAACCCAAAATGCTTTTGACGCATTCCCGAAACTTAAGACGCTCGGAGCTGTCAAAAAAGTACCTTGAAAAGATTTATAGGCTTATCTTCTTAATTAATATACAAAATCAGTCTTGTGATAATCCACAACAGCCAATAAAGAGGATTTATAAAGTGGACAAAATTCTAGTGACCGTGGCGGGACCGGATAGGGCCGGCGTCGTTTATTCCGTAGCTGAAGCTCTCAGCAAACTGAATTGCAATTTTGTTGATATGAGCCAGACAACTGTCGCCGATCAGTTCTCTTCCATCATGATCGTAAATAAGCCGAAGGACGTTTCTAAAGAGAAAGTTCATAGCGAAATCGTCAAAATTTTTGAAAAACGCGGTTTTAATATGTGGGTGGACGTTCTGGACTATCAGGCAGGGTCTGATTCCCATACCGATGGCGAACCGTTTGTCGTGACCGTGGATGGTAAAAACGGTAAAGGTTTGCTCAAGGCTTTCACCCGAATCTTCTTTGAAGGCAAAATTAATATCGACAACTTCCGTTCTATTAATCAAGACAGTTTTGACGGTGTTGAAAAAGTATTGTTGGTATTTGAAATTACCGTCCCGTTTGATATTGATAGAAGAGCTCTTCACAAAACCCTGTCTGACATAGCCAAAGAGCAAGGCGTTTCTTTGAGCATGCAGCATCGTCAAATTTTTGAAGCTATTCACAGAGTCTCTGTCGCTTAACCAATCTAAAGAATAATTAGGAACAAAAATGCTTACTGAACGCGAAGTTATATCGACAATTGATATGCTGCGAAGCGAACACTTGGATGTTCGTACCGTCACTTTGGGTTTAAATCTTTTTGACTGCATAAGCGACGACTTCGGCACCTTCTCCTTTAAAGTGCGCACAAAGATTCATAAGTTTGCTAAGAACCTAGTCTCTACTTGCAATGAAGTAGGAGACAGATACGGAATACCGGTCGTCAACAAGAGAATTACGATTTCTCCGATCGGTACAGTCTGTGCGGGCTTCAGCCGCGACCAAATGGTTAAAACTTGCCAGCTTCTCGATGATTGTGCCAAAGAGGCAGGCGTTGACTTCTTAGGCGGCTTTGGTGCTCTTGTAGAAAAAGGTATTACTCCGGGAGAAAGGAATCTTATCGATGCATTGCCCGAAGCTTTAGCTACTACATCCCGAGTTTGCTCTTCCATTAACGTCGGAAGCACACGGGCCGGCATCAATATGGATGCCGTGAAGTTAATGGGTCATAGAATTTTGGATGTTGCTGAAGCTACTGCGGATCGTGACGGTTTAGGCTGTGCCAAGTTGGTTGTATTCTGCAATATTCCTCAGGACGTTCCGTTCATGGCCGGTGGTTATCTCGGCGTAGGCGAGGCAGACGCCGTTATCAGCGTAGGCGTCTCGGGTCCGGGCGTTGTAAAGAAAGCTATTGATCGTGCAGTAAAGCGTGAAGGCGAAAATCTCAATATCTCCGAAATTGCGGAAATCATCAAAACAACTGCTTATAAAGTGACCAAAGTAGGTCAGCTGATCGGTTCTGAAGTCGCCCAAAGAATGAATCTTCCGTTTGGTGTTGCCGATCTTTCTCTAGCACCGACTCCGGCTATCGGCGATTCCGTCGGCGAAATTTTCCAAAGCGTTGGTCTAAGTTCCATCGGTGCTCCGGGTTCTACAGCTGTGTTGGCAATGCTCAATGACGCTGTTAAGAAGGGCGGCGTGTTCGCCTCTTCTCAAGTCGGCGGTTTGTCCGGTGCCTTTATTCCCGTCAGTGAAGACGCTGCTATTGCTGCAGCAGCTTCCAGCGGCAAGCTCACTCTTGAGAAGTTAGAGGCCATGACTTGCGTATGCTCTGTTGGTCTGGACATGATTGCTATTCCGGGTTCGACTCCGGCTGATATCATCTCGGCGATTATTGCTGACGAAACGGCAATCGGCATGATTAACGCAAAGACAACCGCCGTTCGGTTGATTCCCGTTCCGGGCAAGACGGTCGGCGAAAGAGCGGAGTTTGGCGGACTGCTCGGAGGAGCTGATATTATGCCGGTCCAGCAAGGAACTGCTGCAGACTTCATCAACAGAGGCGGTCGTATTCCTGCCCCGATCCATTCTTTCAAGAACTAACGGTTAGAAAAAATGAGCGAAATTAAGCGTATTCGAGTTAATAACCGGTTTAGCGAGGCTGTTGTACATGGCGGCATCGTTTATATTTCCGGGCAGGTTGACTTGTCTGCTGCCCGCACAGCGCGCCAGCAGACTAAAAATGTTTTGGCCTTAATTGATGGATTGCTTGAAGAAGCAGGAACTGATAAAAGCCGCTTGCTTCGCGCTTTTGTCTATCTGGCCAATATCGGTGATCTTCAAGATATGAACAAAGAATGGGAAGCATGGGTGACACCCGGAAGTACGCCCGCAAGGACAGTGGCTCAATGCGAACTTTCCAGTCCGGCCTTCTTAGTTCAAGTTTCAGCGGAAGCCGCACTATAAGACTAGGCTGCTGACAAGAAAATGGCTCCATAGGTGAAGATCTGTGGAGTTCTTTTTTTTGACTGATTTTGGTTTGGATATTCTTAAAAGATTTCGACAACTAATTGGCCTTAATTTAGAATTGACCGAATTATGAGGAAGACAGGTTCTGTATCAGGTCTGTTTTTGATAAAAAGATTTTAAGTAGGAAATAAAATGGAAGAGTCGAATCCTCCGTTATCTCTGGCTGAAGTCAGAAGAATCATTGAACCGCTTTACGAGGGACAAGTGCTTTTTACGGGAGAGCCCGTGATGTCTCATGCAGAAGGCGTAGTCGACATTCTTCGCGGAATTAGAGACGATGATGATTTGTTGGCTGCCGGTTATCTTTTCTTTGTCTGGGATCAGCTAAAAAATCCTAAAGAATGGCTGACTAAACATTTCGGTCGTCACGTTTGTGAGCTGGTTACTAATCTCAAAGTTGTTTTGGATGTGAGCGAAAAAGCACGTTCGCGTGAAGGTGAAGCAAAAATCAGCGAACAGCCGGAAGCCGTCAGAAGACTCCTTCTTGCTCTTTGCCAAGATTTGCGTGTCGTTCTTCTCAGACTTGCCTCAAGACTCCAAACACTTCGTTATTTCGCAGCTACTAAAGCTCCGGGCGCTGAAGAGTATGGCGCTGAAACATTAGCGTTGTATTCTCCGCTGGCTAACAGGCTTGGTATTTGGCAGATGAAATGGGAGTTGGAAGATCTTTCTCTTCGTTTTACTAAACCAAAAGAATTCGCTCAAATCGCAGCTGCTCTGGAAGAGACAAGAGAGGAGAGAGTTGCTTCCATTCAAGAGGCGGTTAAACGAATCCAAAAGCTTTTAGTCAAGAACGGTATTCAAGCCTCCGTCAGCGGCAGACCTAAGCATATTTATTCCATTTGGAAGAAGATGTGCAAGAAGAATCTGAAGTTTGAACAGCTTTATGACGTAAGGGCTGTTCGAATCATTGTTGACTCCGTTGAGAAGTGCTATGAAACACTTTCTCTCATTCAAGAAAACAGCGAAGTTCTCTCTAAAGAGTTCGACGATTACATTGCCAAACCAAAACCAAACGGCTATCAATCCTTGCATACGGTGGTGGTCGGTTCGCAAGGTAAGCCTTTGGAAATCCAGATTCGTACGCGCGCAATGCATGAGTTCGCCGAGCTCGGCGTGGCAGCCCACTGGCGCTATAAAGAAGGCTCTAAGCGAAAAGCCGGAGAAAATGAAGAAGACCGAGTGGCATGGCTCAGACAAATGTTGGCTTGGAAATCTGATGTTCAGCAAACTCCGACTCCGGACAAACTTAAAGATGAGCATATTTATGTGCTCACTCCACAGGGAAAGGTCTTAGATTTGATTGCCGGCAGTACGCCGATTGATTTTGCCTACCATCTTCATACAGAGCTAGGTCACCGTTGTCGCGGAGCAAAGGTTGACGGCGTAATGGTTCCGCTTAATACGAAGCTTCAAAGCGGTCAGACGGTTGAGATCATAACCGTGAAGGTTGGGGCACCTAGCAGAGACTGGCTTAACCCTGAACTCGGCTTTGTTGCTTCTCCTCGCTCCCGTACAAAGGTGCGTCAATGGTTTAATGCTCAAGAAATGGAGCAAGCCATAACTGCGGGCCGAGAAAAGATTGACAAAGATCTTGCCCGTTTAGGCAAAACAGCGGTTAAGTTGGAAGAACTGGCAAAGAAATTAGGCTTTGACAGCGTGGATGAGCTGTGCTTAGCTGCAGGTAAGGATGAATTAGGTCAAAAAGCCATTGAAAACGTCCTGGCGCCGCGAGTAGAGGAAAAACAAGAAGAGACGGTCGCCACAACTAAGAAAACAGCTCATCACGATAAAGGAAAGGTTCTCGTTGTCGGCGTGGATTCTCTTCTGACTCAATTAGCAAGATGCTGCCATCCGGTTCCTCCGGATCCCATTGTAGGATTCGTGACAAGAGGACGGGGAGTGACAGTACACCGCGCAGACTGCCCCAATATCAGAAATCTTGATGATGAAGGCCATGACAGACTTATCGAAGTGTCTTGGACAACTGATACCGATGTAAGCTACCCGGTCGAGATTTTGATTATTGCCATTGAACGTGTCGGTTTGCTAAGGGATATTTCCGAAGTATTTTCGAAGGAAAAGCAGCCGGTAGTTGCCATGAACTCTTCGAGAAACAAAGGAGACTTGCATTTCAACTTTACTATTGAGATTAAGAACTCGGAGGATTTGAAGAGAACCTTGAATGCGCTTCGCGAAATTAAAAACGTGGTAAGTGCACGCCGAAAATAGGATCCGATTTTCTGAATTAATTTCAGCCCGCTTTACGCGGGCTTTTTAGCGCCGTCGCACAGCAAGCTTGCTGCCGACAGTTAGAGAAGAAAAGAGGAGGAGTAGAGTCTGTGCTTATTCAATAGAAAATATTGTCTCAAAACCTCGAAAAATTTCTTAAAGATGCAGTTCTACAATCCTTAAAATGCAAGAATATGTAAAACTATTAATTATAAAACAAATAGTTACGAACGGTCTAGAAAAAATTTCTCATTTTGACTTGCCAAGTCAAAAAACTACTGGTATAGTTCAAACCTCTTCAGGCACATAGCTCAGCTGGTTAGAGCATCACCTTGACATGGTGGGGGTCGTTGGTTCGAGTCCAATTGTGCCTACCAAGATTCCATCCGCAGGCTTTCAGGAGCTTGCGGATTTTCCTTATGCGCACAAAATGTGCATTTTTCAGGCAGAAACTTTTTCTCGAATAATTAAGCTTTTGAGAGATTTCCTGAGTTTTTCAGCATGTCCCAAACGAATTCTGCGGCTTTGAACAGGGAGCGGTTTTTCTTTCTAACAGCAACATGTCCTGCTGCTCTTTCAGGCTTTACCGGAAGAAATTTCAGACCAGGCTTTCCACGATTGATGAAAGATCCTTCTACGCAAAGAAGGGAACCGAAGCCGGCCGTCACCATGGAAAGTGCGTTAGAAGGTAAATTATGGTAGGCCGCAACCTTAAGTTTTTTTTCAGGGACATGAAGCCAACTGGCGATTTCGTCTAATACGATATAGCGCCTTGGGAGGATGAGAGGTAATTGGCTGACTTCCTCATAAGTAAAATGAGTTTTTCCTTCAGAGATATCAATTTCTCTGACAACAAGACCCCATCGATCCTTACTCGGGATGGGAGTTTGAATGTACTTGGCACTTTCCACCGGTTCTAAGAGAACGCAGATGTCTAGTTTGTTTTCATCTAAAGAGCGTTTTAAATCATCGCTGTCGGCGGAGTAAATTTCAAAGCAAACGTGCGGGTAATCTCGTGTAAATTCTCCGATCTTCTCAGTGAGAAAATCCATGGCCGAAGTTTCGACCACTCCGATCCGAACTATTCCTCGCAAAAAATCTCCTTTTTCAGAGAGTTCGCGTTTGGCTTGGTTTGCAAGAGCAAGAATTTCTTCAGCCCGATGTAAAAAGAGATAGCCGCTCTCAGTCAAAGTCAGGTTGCGAGTGCTTCGATTAAGCAGTTTCGTACCAACCTCTTCTTCTAATTCTTGTAGCTGACGAGTTAAAGCCGGTTGAGAAATAAAAAGCGCTTCGGAAGCTCTCGTAATGTTTCCGAGCTTGCAGATCGTAATAAAAGACCTGAGGACACGTAAATCCATATTCAAGTTCCATTCATGCACAGATTTTATTAAATACTATTATAAATAAGTATTGGATATAAAAGAAGAGAATTTATAAAATTTGTTTATCAAATTAAAAGGTGATGGACATGAACAAACAGCTTTGTATCTCTTCAGCCGTTGTACTCTCGTTAACGACTCTTCTTATGTGTTCTTTGGTACAAGCCAAAACTGCTGTCGTATATTTCTCTAAATTTGAGAATACAGTGAGTCCAACCGTCGACTCGGTAACTCAAGCCTCTTATCATCCTTCTTCCAAGCTCGGCTCATCAGCTTATGTTGCTAACATCATTGCCAAAACCAACTCAAGCGATGTGTATCCGATTAGAGTGAAGAGTCCGTATCCGGATTCTTTTGAAGAAACGATTGAACGAAATCATAGTGAACAGAACCGAGGTACTAGACCAGAGCTCATTTCCGCACCTGATTTAACTCCTTACGACACGATCTATTTAGGATTTCCAGTCTGGAATATGAGAATTCCTCAAGCGGTTGTAAGCTTTTTGGCGACAGAGGATCTTAAAGGTAAGCGTGTGATTCCGTTCTGTACTCATGACGGTTATGGCTGTGCATCTGCTTTTGGTTCCTTAAACCGATTCTTGCCTCAAAGCCAAGTTGAAAAGGATGGATTTCAACTATCCTCAGCAGATTTAGATACAGCTCCGACTAGAGTTTCTGCTTGGTTAAAACGCGTTGCTCCGGATGCACAGG
Organism: uncultured Turicimonas sp.; assembly: GCF_902477955.1. Classification (NCBI taxonomy): domain Bacteria; kingdom Pseudomonadati; phylum Pseudomonadota; class Betaproteobacteria; order Burkholderiales; family Sutterellaceae; genus Turicimonas; species uncultured Turicimonas sp. Next base: position 33,080 of record NZ_CABSJB010000026.1, read on the forward strand.
CATCTTCTCTTAGAAAAATTTCATGCACCGTGGGAGGCAGAAATCTAACCATAGAACTGAACAATACTCCCGAGGCAATGGAGTTTTACCGGCAGCTTCCTCTGAAAGCACGCATGGGAGAATTTGGCGGACGGGAATTTTATGGACCGATGCCCGGCAAAATCAATGCGGTTTCTAAAGGTCAGTACACCTTTGAAGATGGCACTTTAACCTATTGCCCAACAAACGATACAGTTGCGATTTTCTATGCTCAAAGTACTCGGCCGCATTTGAGTATGGCCGTTTATCCAATGGGCAAAGTCACATCAGATCTGTCTGTTTTTAACGAACTTAAATCCTACGAAGTCTTTGAATTCACGAAATAAGAGGTTCGTAATGTTCAAAATCGCAATGCTGATTTTAATTCTGCTTCTCGTGAGCATGAATGCGGTCGAGGAAGAAGCGCATGAATATTTAGCCTTTTTTGCTGCCGCTGTTTTCGTGTGTCACGCTGCGGCTCAGAAGTGGTGGTTTTCTGCTGTCTGTCCGAGGTTTGGCATGGTCCTGAGGATTAAAAGCCTTTCTGTAATTGCCTTAATGATTGTATTTTTGTTCACGATGATCTCAGGAGCTCTTCTTTCCAGGTACGCCCTCCCTATTCTGAGAGTCAAAACAATACAAGCACTGATGATCGACGTGCATCATAGCCTGGGCATGGTTTTTCTCTTACTTTCTTTTTTTCACTTTGGGGTACATCTTTCTCTAGAGAAGATCAAAGCAATAGGAATAGTAAAAGTCGGTCTTGCTGCCTTGGGAATGCTAGCTTTATACATCGCTTTGCATTGTTTGCCGAACTTTGTATACAGCGACTTCGATATGAATATGGTCGATTTGCTCCGAAATTATGATTCTGGACTTTTTCTCGTCACCCTTGTTCCGTTTATCTCGGTATTTTTTGGGCTTCTTTTGAACACGCTGCCAATTTGGAGGGCCAACAATGTTTAGGCGACACTTTATTCTTTCCGCATTAGTTATACCGGCTTTTCCAACGATTGTCTTGGGATCCGGACGAAAGATTCTCGTAGCCTATTACTCCTGGTATGACAATACGTTCCAAGAACAGATTAGACCATCGGACATCGACGCAACAACGAGTGCGAGTCTACAGGCTCCGGGTCAAGTTACGATTGCGGCCAGGTGGATAGGGGAGGCGACTGCTGCACAAGTGTTCCCTATTTTGGCCAAGGAGCCGTATCCGGTGAATTACGACGAATGCTTAGACCAGGCCATTGACGAAAAAACGCGTAAATATCGTCCGGCATTATCCAGCCGACAACTTTTTCCTGAATTCGATTTCCTTTTTCTTGGCTTTCCTAACTGGAGCTATACGCTCCCGATGACTGTCTGCAGTTTCCTGGAAATGCTTCCGACTAAAGGAAAAATTATTGCTCCGTTTTGTGTTCATGGGACAGGAGGACTGGCTCGAACAAGCGCAGAACTTAGACGGTGCGCTCGGAACGCCAAAATTCTTCCGACTCTTTCCATTAACCGAGACGATTTAGCACATTCAGAACAAACAGTTAAAGAGTGGGCCATGTATGCATTAAAGCAACCTTTCTAGCAAAAGGAGAAATCAATGAATCGCAGAAGGATCTTACAAACTTTCTTAACGGGCTTTCTTTCCGCTTCGATTACGTCTTACGCCGCTGGAAAAGATCTTAAAAGTCTAATTGTCTTTTATTCAAGATCTGGGCATACGGAGACCTTGGCAAACACTTTAGCGAAGCTAACCGGAGCTGAAACTATAAGAATCGAAAGCACCTCTCCCTATCCGGCAGATTATGACGCAACAATCGAACGCTTTAAAGCTGAGCGTGCGGCAAACACTCTTCCGGCTATTTATCCGATTGAGAAAGATTTAGATAGCTATGACGTAATTTATATCGGATCTCCTACGTGGGGAGGACATCTGTGTTATCCAATTCAGAGGTTTCTTCAAGACACGAAGCTTCGAGGAAAAACTCTAATGCTGTTCACATCTCACGGCGGCAGCGGAGAAGCCTCAACTTTGGATGATCTTCAGCGACTGGCGCCGGGAAATCAATATCGCAATATTGCATTTTACGGTAGCGGATTTGGTGCTTCCAAGCAATTCAAACATTGGCTTTCCATCTAAGGAGAATTCATGAGGAACAAACTTCGATATTTTGCTCTTTGTTCAGCTGTGGGCTTCTGTGCGGCCGGAGCAGCGGCTGCGCAAACCGTTGCCGACGGTATTAATGTTTTGGGATCAACTTCTGTAAAATTCGCATCCGGACCGGAAACAATCGCAGGTAATTTGTATCTTCCGGCTAATTACGATGCCTCACAAAAATATCCGGCTATCGTGGTGAGTCATCCGTGGGGTGGTGTTAAGGAACAAACCGCAGGTCTCTATGCTCAAAGATTGGCGAAAGAAGGTTTTGTCACTTTGGCCTATGATGCCTCTCATTATGGAGAAAGTACCGGCACACCAAGAGATTACGAAGATCCTTCAGTACGGCTGAGAGATATCAGAAGCGCAGTGAGCTTCCTAGAAAATCGTCAGGAAGTAAGGATCGGAGCGGTGGGTACCTTAGGTATTTGCGCCGGAGGCGGCTATACCTTGCATGAGGCGCAGTTCGATCCTCGGGTCAAAGCTACGGCTTCTGTTGTAGCCTACGATATCGGAGGGGCCGCGCGCCACGGCATTGAAGGAGCTGAGGTCTCCTTTGAGCAGTTCCAAAACACATTGAACGCGGTTGCTGACGAATGGAGCCGGATTGAAAAAGGCGAAAAGCCGAAGGTTTTTCCGTTGCTTCCGGATAAAAAGGACTGGACGGATAAGACCGATGACTTCACAAAAGAAGCCTTTAGTTACTATCGGGAGAAGCGGGGCGCCTCTCCCAATGCATCCAATAGATTCCATTTTGCAACGTTAGGCTTGTTCGCTGGGTATTATCCGCTTGAGCACATGGAAGCTATTTCACCCAGACCTGTCCTAATCATCGCTGGAGAAAAGGCACAGACGCTGCGCTTCAGCAAGGAAGCTTACGAAAAAGCAAAAGAACCAAAAGAGCTAGTCGTGGTTCCCGGAGCCTCTCACTTTGCTATGTATGACAAAGAAGAATTTGTGGCGCCTACTGTTGCAAAATTAGCCGATTTCTTTAGGAAGAACCTGATTAGCAAATAGAAGAAGACGGAGATGTCCGTTTCCAAATATAAGGTCAAGAAAATGAGTGTTATTTTTAAAACACTAACAAACATCACTCAAAGAACACTCGGCTCAGGAGAGGCTGCTCTAACCGTCAGTCCTCTAGGTTTTGGCTGCATGGGAATGACACACCATAGAGGTCCGATCAAGGAGCGAGCTTCTATGGTTCGTCTTCTTAAGGAGGCTGTAGACTGCGGATGCACATTTTTTGATACGGCTGAAATCTACGGTCCTTTCAATAATGAAGAGTTGGTTGGAGAAGCACTCGGAGACAACTCATCCATCTTCGTAGCTACAAAATTTGGTCACGCCTTTGACGTAAACGAAAAGCCGATTTACGGAGCGCTGGACAGCTCGCCTAAGAGAATTAGGAAGGTTTGTGAGGCCTCTCTTAAACGACTAAAGAGAGATGTCATCGATGTTTTTTACCAACATCGTGTCGATCCGAAAGTTCCGCCGGAAGTGGTTGCCGAGACGGTGAAAGACCTGGTTAAAGAAGGAAAAGTCAGACATTTCGGTCTTTGTGAAGCTTCAGCTGAGGTTATCCGAAGAAGTCATAAGATTTTTTCCGTCACAGTTGTACAAAGTGAATACCATCTTATGTGGCGTGAAGCTGAGTACAAGATATTTCCAACATTAGAGGAATTCGGTATCGGTTTCGTTCCGTATAGCCCGTTAAACAGAGGTTTTTTAGCTGGATCTATTACGCCTGGAACGACATTTGCCGCTGTCAATGACAATCGGTCTTCACTGCCGCGATTTACGCCTGATGCGATTAGCAAGAATTTCACGATTGTTGAGAAGCTCAAGGATTTCGGAAATCGACACGGACTGTCCGTCGCTCAAGTTCAACTGGGCTGGGCTCTTTCTAAAAAGCCCTGGATTGTGCCGATCCCGGGAACTACTCGAGCAGAACATATGAAAGAGAATTTTGCTTCGGGATGCGTTTTGATTGATGAGCGTGAGTGGAAAACCCTCGAAGATGAAATTATGCGTCAGCCTATCGTAGGAAGCAGATACGGAAAAGTTGAAGCCGCTCAGGTTTGCTAGACGTATTTCAGGAAAAATCTTATGGATACTTGCAAGAGTGCTGAATCTTTTTTCGGTTACTGCCGGAGAACCGAGTTCATCAGGAAGGAGGTTGGAATAACGGATTTCGCCGGCAGGAACTGTTTACTTATGAATAAGAAAATAAAAGGGTCAACAGCAGAGAAGTATTTTTATTAGAGATTTTCCATTGCATCGAACACAACTACAGACATCCCGGCCTCGGTTGGTTCTAAAGACGGGAAATGGAAATATTGCTATTTCTGCCCGCGGAGTTTTTGGCCTGCAAGCCGCACTTCTTCTAGAGCCTGCTTTCCGGTCATGCATTCAATGACGAGCGCGTACACTTCTGTATATTGCTTTGCAGATTGAATCTCTTCTTCATTGTCAGGAATCCCGAAACAAAATTTATGAGCCAAGGCTCGTAATGCTTTGACTTTTTCTTCTTCAGTCTCAATTTTTTTGAGGTGTCCCCAAACGATAACACTTCTGAAATCGTTGGCTCGCAGAGAAGGGACTACAAAGCTCTGATCGACCACACAAAAACTGGTTTTACTGGTTCGCCTAAAACTTTCAGATTTATAGCCTTTGGGCCGACCGTGGAAAAATATCTGGTCACCATGCCGAACAAAGCTCACGGGAACGGTGTAGATATAGCCGTCATCTCCGTTTAAACCGATAACGCCATGAATGTTCCTATCCAGTATGGCTTTACATTCTTCAATACTTAGTACTTGTTTGTTTCGGACGATGTCTTGTCTCATAAATAGGCTCGTTTAAGGAAGTTTGTGATGCCGTCTCTTAGCCGACGGTAGCTGTCAGTCAATATCTGTTCAGAGAAATGGGCGTATCCTAAAATCAAACCGGACTGAGGTTTATCCCTCACATAACAGGGGGACAACGGTCGGCTTTCTAAATGATAATTTTGTCGTAAATAGAGGTTTAACTCAACATCATTTATTTTTAACTCAGGTTTGAAGATAAAGGTTAAATGCGTACCGCCGGTATTAGCTTTCAGAGATCCAAACTGGCTTAGAAGAGATTGGATGCAATGGACAGAAGTTTCGCGCCGCTTTTGATACATTCTTTTGAGTCTTCTGATATGAGCCTCATAGAACCCGCCCTCAATAAATTCCGTAAGGATTACCGAGTGGACCTCACTCGAATGTCTGAGGGTCAGCATTTTTATGCCTTCAACAACCGGAATTAATTGTTCCGGAAGAACAATGTATCCCATGTTGAACCCAGGATATATTGTTTTCGTAAAGCTTCCCATGTAAATGGTTGAGCCTGTTTGATCTAAAGATGCAATAGCGGGGTTGGGGTCGTCAGCGGTAAAAAGTTCGGTATCGTAACCGTCTTCTAAAATCCACTTTCCGCAAGAATTTGCCCAGTCGATAAGTTCCAGTTTTCTCTCCAGACTCATCAAATGTCCTGTTGGATACTGAAAGCTCGGTGTGACGATTACAGCATCTAGCTCCTTATCGCTAGAAAGCTGATTGATGCTGATACCGTTCTCGTTTACCGGGATAGGAATAGGGCAGTGCCCTAAAAATTCAACTAAATCACGATGAGGCCTAAAGCCGGGATCTTCAACTGCGATTTTGGAGCCTTCACTAAACAGAGCTTGTAACGCTAAATAAAGGTCTTCCTGAACCCCGGATGTGATAATTACTTGAGAACCGGAACAATTGATCCCTCTGCTTCTTCTCAACAAATCAGCAATGACTTTTTTAAACGGTCGATAACCGCCCGGTTCTGCATAGGCATTGTGCATCCAAGGGCTTTTTGAAACTCTTGCCACGATTGTTGTCCAGTCTTTACCAGGCAGGCTTTCCATGTCAGGTGCAATAAGAGCAAAAGGTACTTCCTTTTGTACTGGGAACTGTAAAGCTTGTTTTGCAATTTCAGCTTTAACTGGCAATTTAGGCTTCTTAATATTGCCGGACAGCGTCGCAAAGGAAGATTTATGTAAATCCAAATCAATTGAGCATTCACTGACAAAACAGCCCCGGCCTTTCTGACTGAATATCCATCCTTCTTCTAATAGGCGCTTGTAAGCCTGTGTGACTGTTGTGCGAGATAAATTCAGAATAGAACTCAAAACTCGAGAAGATGGAAGTTCATCTCCGCTTTTTAAAAAACCTTCGGAAATCAGATTTTCGATTTTCTTTGACAGTTGATAATAAGCTGCAGGAGATCCTTTCTCTTTGGATATACGAATAATCTGAAAACATGGATTAATAGCTTGAGTCATAGGAATCTGAGTCAGCAAATAACTTCTAACAGAGGATGCACAGAAAATATTATCAAAGCACTCGTTGCTTTTGTTTACCACCAACGAGAGAAAAAACTGAAACGAAGCATATAACTTCGTTTCAGTTAAAGCTTATCTAGCCTTTGATCGCCTTATTGGCTTCGGTTGTGGCTGTTCTTAATTTCTTGATAACTTCGGAGGAAGTCTTTTCGAATCCTCTTGGGTCATGTACTCCTTCGGAATAGTCACTGAAGTACCAACCTCTAGTGTGTAAATACAGACTGTAGGCGTCTTGAAGTTCTTTGTATTGAGCTTCCGGTATCTTAACGTCACCATTTTTCGCTTGTATCAGCAGTTTTCTAGCAGCGGCGCCGTATCGTTCAAGTCTTTCCTTATGGATACGGTATCTTTGCTGGATAGTTGCAACCATATAAGCCGCTTGACCTTCGCTCCAGTTGTCTCCGTTCGGATTGCCGTGGCAATCGCTGCGGGCGCATGTGTTCTTGTATTTGAGGCTTGGTAAGCTCGGCTGGTGTTCTAATTTACCGTTTTCTTTCTTCGCGAAATGGCAGTCAGTGCATCCAACTCCGGCTTTACCATGTGTGGAACCAACAAGTGTTTCCATGTGATAATGGTCAGTAGAAACTGTTTTCACACCGGTTTCTTTGTCAACACCATTATGCAGTCCTAAGCCTCTGACAATATTCCAACGCTCGATTGGATTGGCCGCAAAAAACGTTCCCACGGACCACCCTTCTCGATCAATCGCCTCTTTTGGATGGGCAAGCTGACCGTCGGAATCTTTGTAGAAAGTTTCAGAACGATTGTGGCCTTGGTGGCACTGTCCGCACATGTAGTTTGAATTGGCTTTATCCAAAATTGCAATCTTTCTCGGATACCCTCTTACACCCATATTGAAAACTTCAATCTTCGGATAACCTGTCTTGCCGGCATTCTTTTGATAGTTGTAGTCCTTGAAGTCCTTATGGGTCATGGCCTCTATCAAGTGATCAAAAACAATTCTTGGTTCGGCCGAGTGAGGATCATGGCAGGTAATGCAGTTGAAGCTGTTGTTGACTGTCTTTAAGACCTTGTGATCCAGATCATTGAAAGCTAAAGGAGCCTTCGGATGTTTCTTTCCGAGGTATGCAAAATCCATCATGTTGTCGTTAGTTTTGCATTTAAGACAGTCGGAGCGGCCCATAATCTCTCTTCCTTTATGCGACGCCATGTTAGGGACAGAGTCTTTGACGGCTTGATAGCATCACCTTCTTGAGGTCTGGTGTCAATTAAAGCCTCCCACATAGGAGCGCCGGGCTTGGACATGTCTTTGTAAAAGTCTTTGTATTCGTAACGACCGTCAGAACGAATATTTGCTAAATCTGTGACGATGCTTGAGTGAAATCTAGGCAAACGATATTGAATGTCTCTGAAGGAATTATCACCGGCGATATCTCTAATGACGGAATACGTCTGAGGTTTATTGTTTAAAGCCCACTGATAGTGGTACTTGGGATCCATAATGTCTTTGTGCTGTTCCTGGTGACACTGACCGCAGGCCGCATATTCAAAGTGCGTCGTAGGACGGTTGTCTGCGCTAGGGGCCTTCAAGTGGTTTGCATCGATATCATGGCAAGAGGTGCAGTTTAAATTTTTGTGGGCACCTCGGGTTGATAACGTTTTAATTGCAGTGCTATGACAACCAAAACATTGGTTCTTGTCTACTTCTTTTAAGAAATTTGAATTTGCCGTATTGTCGGCAGCGAAAACCGATGTAGCAAGTAACATCGAAAAGCTTAATAAGGTAGTGGTCGATAGAAATTTCATTTATTTCTCCTTGTTCACAAAACCATTTTATTAAGGCCTGTTAAGCTTTCTGATACCACTTTGAATCTGGTATTTATGTCCACTTTTAGGTTTTTTCCCAGGATCCTGTAGCTCAAAGCGTAGAAGGAAAGGTAAATACTCAAAAAAGTTCTAAGAGGGCCGACATCGGTGATGGAGAGGAGAGTTTAGTATTCAGAGGCTGGGGACGGTTGGCCAAGAATGAAACTCAATTCTGAACTAACGAAGATAAAAAGGTCCTGTGACATCTCCCCGTCCTTTCGGACGAGGCTTCTCACTTCATCGACTCCAACCTT
>NZ_CABSJB010000027.1:0-40207 GCF_902477955.1 uncultured Turicimonas sp.
CAGCAATAGCTTTCTTTATTTGATCAATTTCTTTCTTTGCGTTAGCTACATCAGCGCTCACCTGAGTAAGCCCTTGGGAGGTTTCTTTTACTTTTTCGCCGACATCGGCCAACTCGGCCGAAGTTTCTTTTTTCAACGAAGCCAAAGATTCGGCTTTGGTACTCAGTTCTGTCAGAGCATCTTGTCTTCCATGTAAAACTTGTGCACTCTTATGAGCTGACAGCCAGTTGTCTAGTTTGAGTTTCTCTTGTTCTTTGACGCGAAGAGAATCCTCGCCGGTCTTTAAATTTATTGCCGCCTTTTTTTCCTCTTCCTTGGCGGTACTCGTTCTTTGGATCGCTTCCTTTAAATTCGAATCTTGGATCTTTAATTGAGAATCCAGTTCTGCAACTTTCTTTAAAACCTCCCTTAACGCCTCATTTGCAGATTTTTGTCTTTTAACCGCCTCCCCGGCTTGCATTTCGGAGGCCTTGGCGCTGTCTTCTGACCTAATAAGGGTTTGGATTTGGGAGGTGACCAGCGGAAGCTTCTTTTGCAAATCTGCTAAACCGTTCCTGCTCTGCGATAAAAGATTAAAGGTCGAGTCTAATTTTTGGGCTTTTTGGTTGGCTTCTAAGGTCTGCTTAACTTGCTCCATTTCCTCTTTCTGCGCATCCAATGTTTCTTTTTCACTCTGCAGTTTTTGGAGATGCTGAGTTTTATCTTCGAGGTCTTTACGCCATTCCAGCTTCTCGCCGATTTCCTTCCTTAACCTTTCCAGGTCTGCCAAACTAGCGATCAGCTGCTTGAAAGAGTCTTCTTTAGCTTGTCGCTCCTCAGGAGTGAGAAGTGTCTTTTCCTTCAGTCTGAGTTCTAGCCCTTCCAGCTTTCTTCCCTCTTCTGCTTTTCTTTCAAAAGTCTTGCTTGATATGGTTCTGTACTCTTCAGTGCCGGTAACCTGCTCCAAAATCTCGGCCTTCTCTTTCTCTTCAGCTTTAAGAAATGCCGCAAAATCTCCTTGAGCCAAAAGAACGGAGCGCCTGAATTGCTCGTAAGAAAGGCCCGTGACTTGCCGAATGAGTTTGGCTTTTTCTTTTACCTGTTGTGCGATCGGCGTCCATGTTTCAGCTTTAGGGTCAAATTCTTCCAACCTCTGTTCCGAGGCCTGTAAATTACCGTCAACCTTTCCCCTGGCTCTTCTTTGGCTCCAAGTAGCACGATAGAATTTACGGTTCGCTTCAAATTCAACATTGGCCGAACACTCTCCGCTTTCTTTATTCATGACTTCGTTGGAAGTGGCGGACTGGATGCCCAACCTTGGAGTCTGGCCGTATAAAGCAAGTGCTATCCCGTCGAGAATCGTAGACTTGCCGGCACCTGTCGGCCCCGTAATCGCAAAAAGACCGGAGTTCTGATAATTCTCGTCTTCGAAATCAATTGCCCACTTACCTTTCAAAGAATTGATGTTTTCGATTTCCAGTTTTTTTATTCTCATTCTTCTCTCCGACTAGCTTCCTGATCTGATTTCCTGAAGGATTTCCTGATAACACTCGTGCAGCTCTCTTATTTCTTGTTTCTTTTCTTCGTCCAACTCTTCTGCACCTGACTTTAAGCCGTAGCAATCTTCCAAAAGCTTCTCAAAAACGCTTTCCGGTGTCATTTCATGGACGAATTCTTCAGTAACCATCGAGCTTAAGTAATACTGTTTCTTGGCTAAATCCCGAATATGAACAACTTCAACCGGAGTGCCCTCAGCAATGTTTTTAAGACGCCCTGACAAATCTTTTGCAGGCATCGTGCCCGTGTGTTCTGCTCTGACAAGACAGCGTTCTCCTTTCCGAACCAAGTCTCTGAGCTTTGTTTCTAACTCTTCCTGCGACCCTGTTATCAATGAGAGCTTCTCGAATTCCGGGACATTCAGATTTCTTACTTCGGCTTTACCCTTCTCAAAATCGACAATTCGGACAAGTTTCTGCTGACTGCCCTCTGAGAAATCCAAAGCAATAGGTGAACCACTGTAGTTGCGTGAGATATCGCCTCCGACAGTTTGCGGCTTATGGATATGACCCAATCCGACATAATCAAGCTCTGCAGGCAATATTGTTTTGGGAAGACGACCTAATGAGCCGATATATAGCTGCCGTTCCGAATCCGAGACATCTGCCCCTGCAACAAAGAGGTGTCCCGTTCCGATCAAAGGAACCTTTTTATCACCGCGTACTCGTACCCCTTCTTGTACTACGGAGGCAAAATGTGCTTTTGTAGATTCAACTATCAGCTCGTCTCTGCCTGAAAGTTCATCATCGCGACCCATTACATAAAGGTTCTTTTCTTTTAAAAACGGGATTGCGCAAACAACCGCTTCAACCTCTCCTGACTCTTTCCTTATCTCGATGACTTCTTTTTTCGGATCGCCTTCAGCCTCACCTACCACATAAATGTTGAGGAATTTAAGAAGATGTTCGGGTGCTTCAAGAAAAGAAGCCGAGTCGTGATTACCGGCAATTACAACAATATTGCGGCATCCGGTCTTGACAGCTCTCGCAAGAAATTCGTAATAAAGTTCTTGAGCTTCGTGGGAAGGCATTGTGCCGTCGAACACGTCTCCGGCGATTAGAAGCAAGTCAATCTTTTCTTCTTTTAGGACTTTTAACAGCCAGTTCAAAAACTGTACAAAAACCTCTTTTCTCGGACGATCTGCAAGCTTCTTTCCGAGATGCCAATCTGAAGTATGAAGTAGTCTCATCGTTATTAACCTTGGTTCGAGCAATCTGCTTCAAATCATTTTACGAGCAATCTCTGAATTTCGTGTAAACTGGCCTAATAAAATCCTAGGAAAATACTATTTATATTTATTTTCATTAAGTTAAGAAATTTAGACAGTAATTTTAAGTTTTTTTACTGTCAATAATTTGACCCCTTCAGTTTAATATTTTCAGAATAATCTAGGCCTTTAGGCAGTCCTAAAAACTCCAACACATAAGGATCTTTGATAAAAGAGCGCAGATACGTTCTTCAGAAAGAGCCGATTTCTGTGGAGTAACTTGGTTGGGCAATATTCTCTGGTAGTCGCTTGCGCTTATATTCCGGTCCGGTTCCTTGACACGCCACGGACATGAGTAGGCCTCATTGAGATAGCACACTATTACATTTGGTTCAGACACTCACATTCTCAGGAGGTTTTGCGCGCCAACTCAATTTGCTACACACTGTGTCACAAATCTCGAAATCAACCTTAATTTCGGCCTTCTTCTTGCTACCTCATAAACAGCTAACGCTCTGCTCCTATCTCCTTCTGTTTTGCTAAAAGCTTCAAGAGATGCTATTTCCAAATTGATACAACATCCGGCGCAAAGCGAGAAATTAATAAAAATAGCCCTCCACAACCAAACTTTTTCCAATTACAATTAATCGAAATAAAGAAATATGAATGATTATCTGTAAAGCCCACTTTCTCGGCGGCTTTCTCTTAGATTCTCAAATTTTTAAAAAGACGTCAGACTTCCAAAGATCTGATTTTTAGTGATATTTAATAATTGCAGGGCGTTCTGCCCTAATGTTCATATGGAAACAAAACGCACTCGTCGTTCATTTTCGCCAGAATTTAAAAAACAGGCAGTCCAAAGAGTTTTGCTCTTAAAAGAGCCGGCCGCTAACGTTTCAGCAGAGCTTGAAATTAAGCCGGAAACTCTTTCAAAATGGATCAAAGATTACGAAAAAATGGTTGCCGAAGACCCAAGTTATGCGGCAGCCAGCGCCCCAAAACGCCCGGTAATAAAATTAGCTAAAAAGAAAACCGCACCGGAAACAAATGAATCCTTGGAAGTTCAACCCGAAAATCCCGTAGCGAAAGAATCAGTTCCGACAGCTCCGGTTTTCGAGCAGGTTGAAACCAAAGTCCAAGAAGCTCCTGTCCCAGAATTTGTACAGCCTCAGGAACCAGCCGTAGAACCGGTTGTCCTCACTGTTCCGGTTGAAAACGCCGCTGCAGAAGTCCAACCTGTATCAGAAAACCAGGAAGTATCCGGAGCCCCGGCAGCTGATGATATCAATCCAAGAGCTCAGCAAAATGAAAAAGGTTTCGGCTTACGCAGACAAGGCAAGCAGTTCCGAAATCAACGCCCTAACCGCAACGAAAAGAATCAGCCTAAACCGAACCAGGAATTTATTCAGCCGACAATGACGGTAAGTGAGTTTGTTGAAGAACCGTCTGCCCCTGAAGAACCTCCAAAACCGAAGAGACCGGTTCCCAAGGCTTCCGAAGGCCGTTCTTGGAGAGTAGCTCATGCTTTGGATCAACGTCCGAACTACCGTGAAGAAAACGAAGAACACGGTTACGTTGACGAGTTCTCCATTCCTGCAGAAGACTTAGAACAAGTCTGGCAGATTTTAAGCATCATGCAGGAAAAAGCCGACACTCGCGCCTTTGCTGAAATGGTTCATCAAAAGGGTCTAAATATTCCTGACGAAGTGCTCGAAAATCCAAGAGTACCCACAATGCAGGGCCCGAACGTTCCCAACAAGCCTTGGTTGAGAAAGATGAGACTGCATCCGGCCGCCGAAGAATTCTTCCAAACTACTCCGGATTACGCTAAAGCCGTATACGAAACTTACGAAGGTCTTGATATCAGACTAGACAAGAACAGTGAAGGTACTCCAATTCTCTCCGTAGAAAGAACGCCAACCGGTTCCAGAGAAATCACTATCGACTTCTCCAAGTTTGATCGCTTTGTTGACGACTTCTATGGTGATTTCGTCAGAGACTGCAAAAAAGTCATGATGGAATTGAATCCGAAAGAATATCCGGGACTCAATGCTTTTATTCGTATTCCAGATGAACCGATGTGGAATCCGAAATTATGGGCCGGTGTCCGCACTTTCACTTGGAATGACGGCGAATCCCTGTCTCAAGCTTGGATTAGATACGCCAACTCCTTGAGAAGAAACAATCGTCCGCATCGTTATTAAGGGCTTAAAGCTTATGCTTTGAAAGCGTGAGCAGCAGTCTACAAACTCGGTAAAGGTTTATTTTTTCTTTACCGAGTTTTTCTTTTCCTCGATATCCGTCGCATCCTCTCCTTTGGACCTTTACCTGTCCTTTTCTTTACAAGCATTTTCTCGGCTTATTTGTTTCGCTCAAGGTACCGAAATGGGCGACACTGGCATATTTTTTGCTTGTCTTTAGTTGAGGTGCTTATGACTTAAAACAAAAGAAAAGGAAAGAAAAATGGAAGCAACACTTAAGACCGGACTTAGGAACCCTAATGTTCTTGAATGGGGAAAATGGAAGAAATTCGGCTTTATCAGCGCCTTTATTGCCTTAACCGTTATTTGTCTCCTCCCTGAACAGCCGGGACTTTCTGTTGCAGGCCAACGCATGATCGGAATTATGATTTTTGCCGTCATTCTTTGGTCGACTTCCGCAGTCTCCTATCCCGTTTCTGCAGGTCTCATCATGACCTTAACAGCGCTCTTTATCGGCTTTTCTCCAGGCACCAACCCGGATCAGATTATAGGGACAACCGCCGGAATGAAAATGGCTCTCGTCGGCTTTTCATCGCCCGCATTCTGCCTGGTTGGTGCTGCTCTTTTTCTTGCCGCAGCCATGACGATTACGGGACTGGATAAAAGAATTGCTTTGTTCGTTCTGCACAAGGTTGGTGCTGAACCAAAACGGATCGTCCTCGGAGTTATTCTCTGCGGACTTATTCTTTCCTTTTTCGTTCCATCCACTACTGCCCGTGTGGCCTGTTTAGTTCCAATCGTTATCGGTGTGATTCAGGCTTTAAATCTGCCGATGAAATCAGCCTTTGCCGCAGCACTCATGATTACCGTCGCTCAAGTGGACTCCGTTTGGAATATCGGCATCAAAACTGCAGCTGCTCAAAACATGGTTGCCGTCAATTTCATCCGAGAGATAACAGGCACTGACATTACTTGGATGAACTGGTTCATTGCAGCCGCACCATTTGCCGCACTGTTGTCCGTTTGCTTGTTCTTCCTAGTCTGCAAGTGTTTCAATGTTGATTCAACAAAACTTGAGAGCTCTTCTGAAATCATCGGAGAGAGACTTCGAGAACTCGGCCCGATGAGTAAGAATGAATGGAAGCTTCTCATTGTTTCCATCATTCTGCTCTCTTTCTGGGTATCCGAAAAAACACTTCATCAGATAGACACCACAACAACGACCGTCTGTGCTATCGCTATTCTTATGTGCCCAGGAATCGGCGTCATGAATTGGCAGCAGACAGTCAACAAAATTAATTGGGGGACGCTGCTTCTATTCGGTGTTGGAATCTCTCTCGGATCGGCCCTCCTCTCCACTAAAGCGGCTCAGTGGCTTGCCGATATGATTGTGTTAAGTTTCGGCCTTGAAAACTCCACAACTTTCATGATTCTTGCCGTAATGGCAATATTCTTAATCGTTATTCACTTAGGATTTGCCTCAGCGACAGGTCTTGCCGCCGCTATCATCCCAATTATTATTGCCGTTCTCGGAGCACTTAAAACACCGGGAGTTAATATCATTGGTATGACGATGATTCTTCAGTTTGTAATTAGCTTCGGCTACATCCTTCCGGTTAATGCTCCGCAAAACATGATTGCTTATTCCACGGGAACTTTTGAAGTGTGTCAGTTTGCGAAATTCGGTTTGATGTTTACATTAGTCGCTTACGGCCTGTTATTGGTGTTGGCACAAACGTATTGGAAGTGGCTTGGCTTAGTCTAGTTGAACACTCAATCCCGATAAAAACGTCCTTCCGGCAGCCAATTCGGAAGGACGTTTTCCTTTGAAATTAAATTCTCTTTGGGATTATGAAGATTAAGCTCTTAAGCCTCTAAGATATTCCGCCGCGGCCTGAGGAGCATTCTTACCTTCTCTGGCGGTAATTCGAACAATATCTTCTGCAATAGCAAATCCATCACAGAGTCCTTTGAGCTCATTGATGAGTTCTGCTGTGACCTCACCCAACCCCACTATGCACGGCAGTTCAGGGTTAGCTTCTTTTGCCAACTGAACCATCTTAGTCACGTTGGCTTTGAGGACATCCGCGGAGACCGGGCCTAGAGCGCCGATACAGTAAAGATAACCTTTCGCTTCCTTTGCAATAAAACTGATTCTCTTGCCGGATGTCGGTGCCACTGTGAAAATAAAATCAATTCCGTACTGGCGGCAGAGTTGTGAGAACTCTTCTCTTTCTTCATAAGGGACATCCAATAAAGCCAAGCCGTCAATGCCGATTTCCTGACACTTTTTCAAAAATGCCTCAGTCCCGTAACCGAAAACCACATTGGCATAAGTTTTGAAAACCAACGGGATACTAACTTCTTTCCTGAGCTCACTAACCATTTCAAAAATCTTGTTAGTTGTTGTCCCGTTTGCTAAAGCACGAACGTTAGCCTCTTGACCCAAAGGACCCTCTCCTGTCGGATCAGAAAAGGGGATTCCCAACTCAACTAGGCCGGCACCGTTCTTAGCTAATGCTTTGACAACTTCTTTTGTAGTCTCTAAATCCGGATCACCGCATGTCACGAAAGGAACTAAAACTGTCGGTGCCGCAAATGCTTGTTTAATGCTACTCATTGATGTCTTCTCCTTTATATCTAGCAATTGCCGCACAGTCTTTGTCGCCGCGGCCCGAAATATTGATAACCATGATTTGGTCTTTGTCCATGGTGGGGGCAAGTTTTAATGCGTGAGCAACCGCATGAGAGGATTCGATTGCAGGAATGATGCCCTCGGTCTTGGCTAAGTATTCGAAAGCATTAACCGCTTCATCGTCTGTCACTGCAACGTATTCGGCTCGGCCGATATCATGGAGATAAGAGTGTTCCGGCCCTACTCCGGGATAATCCAACCCGGCAGAAATCGAGTAAACCGGTGCGATTTGACCGAACTCGTCTTGGCAGAAGTAACTCTTCATGCCGTGAAAAATACCTTCCCTGCCAACAGAGATAGTTGCGGCTGTCTCGGCCGTATGGATGCCTCTGCCGCCGGCTTCGCATCCGATTAATCTCACGCCTTCATCATCAATGAAATTGTAGAAAGCGCCGATAGCGTTACTGCCTCCGCCGATGCACGCTAAAACAGCATCCGGAAGACGTCCTTCTTTTTCAAGGATCTGCTCTTTGATTTCTTTGGAGATAACAGCCTGGAAGTCCCTGACGATTTCCGGGAAAGGATGAGGGCCCACTGCAGAACCGAGACAGTAATGGGTATCATCCAGACGTTTAACCCATTCTCCCATTGCTTCGTTAACTGCATCTTTAAGCGTTGCCGTTCCCGATGTAACCGGAACAACCTCACTTCCCAACAGTTTCATTTTGTAGACGTTAAGGGCCTGTCTGACGGTATCTTCCTTACCCATATAAACAACACACTCCATCCCTAAAAGGGCTGCAGCAGTTGCAGTCGCTACACCATGCTGACCTGCACCGGTCTCTGCAATCAAACGGGTTTTACCCATTTTCTTGGCAAGCAGAGCTTGTCCGAGAACGTTATTGATTTTGTGAGCTCCGGTGTGATTAAGGTCTTCTCTCTTTAAATAAATTTTTGCTCCGCCTAAATCTTCCGTCATACGTTTTGCAAAATAAAGTCTTGACGGGCGACCTGCGTATTCATTCAGAAGTTCCTGAAGTTCTCTGTTGAATTCCGGATCATTTTTGTAATGCTCATAAGCTTCTTCAAGCTCTGATGCTGCGTTCATCAATACTTCCGGAATGTACTGACCACCATGTTTTCCGAAACGGCCTTTACTCATTGTTGATTCCTTGTGATTCTTTTCTTAAAAAGTTGCTTAACTTACTGATCGACTTGTTCAGCTTGGACGCTGAAACTTTTCTCGGTTTCTTACGGCTTGACTAAGTCTCTTTTGGTCAAGCCGCCAGAATGTGAAATTCGAGACTTCTCCGGCATCTACGCCATCGGAAAAATTCTTCATGGCAGATTTCTCTTAGCTGCTTGGTAAGTTTTGAAGCTATCGTTTCTTCCAAAAGAAAACTCAAGAAGGAGAAAGAAAAGAGAGTGACAACTTTGTCCTTAATACAAAGTCCTCTTTCCTTCGAACATGTTGTTTGGCACATGATTGCTCCTCTTTTTGAGGGCAATCAAAAACCCGCCCTCAAATAAAAATTCCGTAAAACTTTTATTCAAGGACGGGCTGTTATTAGCTCGCGGTGCCACCTTGTTTCATAATTGACCTGAATTTATACAAGTCTCTTATGCACTTTACAGGGAACCATCATTCCCTTGGGTAACTAACGTATCCCTTCACGTCGCAGAATACTAGGTTGTCAAACCGTTCCTTGCGCCCTCAGTGACCCATTATGCAAGTCTGCGTTCTGCTCGGATCTCAGCTGCCCGAACTCTCTGTGAGTGCACAACAAGCTTTACTTTCACTTCATAGGTTTAAATTTGATAAGTAGATTACCAAACAAAAAAAAGGAAAAACAGAAATCTCCGCATTAATTTCTTCAAGATTGTCCCGCTTTGGTGTTTTCGATGATCTCGCTCTTCTCTACCTTAACAAAACCTCCGGACTCTCTCCAGCTCTCGATCCAGCCATTCAATAAAATTGAGTCTTCAATCTCAACGGTCAGTTCGAAATTTCCGTTATCAAGCTGAACAATTTTCTGGGTCGGATTAAACGGCGTTTCTTTCATGTTCACGGCAGTTATGGGATTGGTAAATTCAATCTTTAATTGGACTTTGCTGCCGCTTCCGTAATTAAAGTGGTTGTTCTTCACGTAGGACTTTAAATTAAAGTTTTTGGGATACTCGGCCTGCATGTCCACGATTCGAACATCTTTCATACGATGAAGAGCAAAATGGCGCAGTTCGCCGCTCCCAACGTACTCACAAACTAGATAAAGCCGCACTTCCTGCTGGACTAGTCCTAAGGGAGAGACTCGAACCTGCTTATCTTTTCCGTCACTGGTGGTGTAACTGATGTCAAGCTGTTTGCCTTCGAAAAGTCCGGCAGCAACTTCATTGAAAATACGAGTGAGGATCTTCGGAGGCATCATGGGAATGGAGCCGGAGACAACCGCAACCTTATCCAGCCATTTTTGACGGAGCTTGTCTTCGCTGCCCCGGCCTGGATCGTCTGACTCAGAAAACAAATAATCTAGAGAATTACTAACTTCAGGCGGAAGCTGATATTTTAACTGCTCTTTGGCAAGGTTAAGAAGCAGTTTAGCGTTGTTGTCCAGCCTTAAGGTCTCAAGGCTGGTGACTGTTTTCGTTCTTCTATATCCGAAGGGTTTAGAAGAACTATCGCACATGATTCCGCAGTCGGCCTCAACCAACTCTTTCAAATACCGCTGAAAAGTCCGCTTGTTAACGGAGAATCCGGAATTCTCAAGGACCGTCAGCAGCTCTGTGCTAGATATTTTTCGATCAGAGGGAATCCTTTTCAGAATTTCTAAAAGAAGCCTTACTTCCCCAACTCCTGTAGTGGTTCTTGCCATATTTTCTTATCCGAACTTAGTTGTAGAGGATATTTTACCTGGCCAATAGATCGATTAGGTGGGTACATTTTTTTTATCGCTATGGGCTCCAGGAAAAACCTATATTCTGGCTCCATAAATAAAAACTCCCGCGATAATTCCTTCAAGGCTTCATCAGCGGAAGTTTTTGTTTAGTTGTTCAAATTAGGCGTTCTGTTCAATAAATTCTTTAACTAATTGAACATTTGCCGGCATATCCACGACCTTTTGCGGCTTTTCTAATATGCCTTCATATCCGTTAGGAACCGGGGGTTCAAAGCCCACTGCCTCAACGATAGTCTTTCCGAATTTAGCCGGAAGAGCGGTTTCAAGACAAATTGTTTTGACGCCGTCAATCTTCATCTTGTAGGCGGCATTTAAGCCGTCTGCCGTGTGAGGATCAACCAAAAACTGATGTTCGTTCCAGGTCTTTCGGATTCTCTCGATGCGTTCCTCATGAGTGCTGCGGGCAGAGCAAACTCCGCTAGCCTTTACACGCTCCCATTCGGGGCCATCCAACAAGAATTCACCTTTGGTCTTCAATTCATTCCAAAGTTCGCAAACTCTTTCCGGATCTTTGCCGCAGATGTCGTAAACATAACGTTCAAAATTAGACGCTTTGGAAATATCCATGGATGGAGAACTTGTCACGTAAGTATGAGCAGAATCTCTGACCTTATAGCGTCCGGTCTTGAAGAACTCGTAAAGGACATCATTCTCGTTGGTTGCGACGATAAGCTGTCTAATCGGCAAGCCCATTTGCTTAGCAATCCAACCGGCTAAAACATCACCGAAGTTTCCGCTTGGAACAGAAAATGCAATTTCCTCATCCTCACTTTCTGTAGCCTGAAGCCAGCCGCTGAAGTAGTAGACGACCTGTGCAGCGATACGGGCCCAGTTAATGGAGTTGACGGTTCCGATGGAGTATTTGGTTTTGAATCCCAAATCAGCCGAAACAGCTTTCACGATATCCTGAGCATCATCGAAACTTCCTTCGACGGCAATGTTGAAGATATTGCCGTCAAGCAAAGAATACATCTGAGCTCTTTGGAAATCGCTCATGCGGCCTTTCGGAGACAGCATGAATACTTTGATGCCTTCACGGCCTCTCATCGCATATTCAGCTGCGCTGCCGGTATCTCCGCTCGTTGCACCGAGAATATTGAGCTGTTCCTGACGTTTAGACAAAACGCATTCAAACAAAGCGCCAAGGTACTGCATTGCCATGTCTTTGAATGCCAACGTCGGGCCGTTGGACAACTCAAGAATGCCGATTTCTTTGTCAAGCCAGACTAGAGGCACAATCTTCGAAAAATCCGTTCCCTCTCTGCCGTGGTCATAAGTTTCCGACGTATAGGTGGACTCGCAAAGATGCGCAATTGTTGAGCGGTTCATGTCTTTGGCAAACAAGGCGGTAACGGCCGTTGCCAATTGAGCATAGTTCAAACCTCTCCACGACTTCAGAGTTTCTTTAGAAACCTGAGGATATTGGACGGGCACAAAAAGTCCTCCGTCCTTGGCTAGACCTTGGAGAATGATCTCTGTATAGGTGGCGGCAGGAACGCCGCCTCGTGTAGAAACGTACTGCATTAGTGAAGTTCCTCTTTACGCAGCAAGACAATTGGTCCGCGAACACTGGAAAGTTCCTGCATGGTTCTGATAGCCTTCTGAACGTCGGCTTCCTTAGTGGTATGAGTCATCATGATGACTTCAGTCTGATGGACCTTCTGAGGAGCTTCTTTCTGGATCAAGGACTCAATGGAAATCTTGTTGTCCGCGATGATTCTAGTGATTTCAGCCAATACGCCCGGTTTATCTTCCACGGGAATTCTCATGTAATAAGAACAGACGGTATCTCCGAAATCAGCCCATAGATTAGCGTTATGTTTTGCGTCAACGGTCGGCATCTTCGGTCTTTCAGAGACATCGACGGAAGCTGTACGGGCAATGTCAATCAAGTCTGCAATAACGGCACTTCCCGTAGGTTCGCCGCCGGCGCCCTTACCGTAGTAGAGAGAACTTTCTGCGGCATCGCCTTTAACGACGACAGCATTCATTGCTCCTTCTACATTAGCTAAAAGTCTTCTGTTCGGCACCAAAGCAGGATGAACACGAACTTCAACGCCGTAATCCGTATTCTTAGTGATACCGAGCAGCTTGATTCTGAAACCGAGCTCTTCTGCATACTTGATGTCTTTAGCTTCAAGCTTGCTAATGCCTTCAATATGAACTTTCTGCATATTGACAGGAACTCCGAAGGCAATAGCTGCCAAAAGCATGATCTTGTGAGCAGTATCGATACCCTCGATATCAAAAGTCGGATCGGCTTCCGCATAGCCTAACTGCTGTGCTTCTGCCAACACGTCTGCAAAACTTCTTCCGGTATCACGCATAGTAGAAAGGATGAAGTTGCAGGTACCGTTGATGATGCCGGCGATCCATTTAACATCGTTAGCGGCAAGACCTTCTCTCAAACCCTTAACGATAGGAATAGAACCTGCGACGGCAGCTTCAAATGCTACGTTGACGCCCGCCTTCTCGGCAGCAGCAAAAATTTCATTACCGTATTCAGCCAAAAGAGCTTTGTTGGCGGTAACAACATGCTTGCCTTTAGAAATGGCTTCAAGAATAAGAGAACGAGCCGGCTCAATGCCGCCCATTACTTCGACCACGACGTTGATGTCGGGATCGTTGACGATGTCTTTCCAATCGGAGGAGACGATAACGTCTTCAGCAACGAGCGGAACGACTCTGGCGGTATTTCTGGCAACGACTCTCTTAACGGAAATATCCGTACCGGATCTTTTAACGATCAAGTCCTTGTTTCTTTGAAGAACATCGTATGTTCCTTTACCCACATTGCCGAAACCGGCAAGACCAACTTTAATTGAAGTTGCCATTCTCAGTTATCCTTATTTCTTTGAAGATTTAGAGGTTTTTGCTGGTTTTGCCGCCTTTTCCTTTGCTTTCTTTGCTGCAGGCTCTGCTTTAGCGGCTGTAACTTTTTTGCCTTTTTTCTTTAATCCTTCAGACTTAGTTGTAATGTGCGGAACCTCTTCCGGCTTAAGCGTAACTTTTGGCTTTGCATTAGCTTCAGCTTCAGAAGGCATATGAGCGCCTTTCCAGCGGCGAGTAACGCTCTGACGCTTATGAGAAGCGGTTTCAAGCAGACCATCTTCAATAAACATCTTCTTGATGCCGCGCAACGCCTGTCTGATACGGTCAACGTTTTCAATCAGAGCAATACGTACAAAACCCTCGCCGTATTCACCGAAACCGACGCCGGGAGAAACAGCAACTTTAGCCTTGTCCAACAGGTGGTTTGCGAACTCAACGCTGCCCATCGGTTTGTAATAATCCGGTAATTCTGCCCAGATGTACATGGACGCCTTCGGATTTTCGACCATCCAGCCGATTTCGTGAAGGCCTTTAACCATCACGTCTCTTCTGTGTTCGTATTCTTTTCTTACTTCTTCCACACAATCTTGAGGACCGTTCAAAGCTTCGATAGCACCAACCTGAATAGGAGTAAATGTTCCGTAATCGTGATAGCTCTTAATTCTTGTCAGAGCGGCAACCAAATCTTTGTTACCGACCATGAAACCGATACGCCAGCCAGCCATGTTGTAGCTCTTACTCATGGTGAAGAATTCAACGGCAACATCACGGGCACCCGGAACCTGCATAATGGAAGGAGCCTTGTAGTCGTCATAGACGATATCAGCATAAGCCAAATCATGAACGATGTAGACGCCGTACTTCTTAGCTAAAGCAACCAATCGTTCGAAGAAGCTGATATCAACGCACTGAGCGGTCGGATTGCTTGGGAAACCTAAAATCATCAGCTTAGGTTTCGGAGTTGTTTCAATAACAGCTTTCTCAAATTCGGCAAAGAAGTCTGTTCCCGGAGCCATCTTCACGCTGCGGACGTCAGCACCGGCAATAATTGCGCCGTAGATATGAATCGGATAGCTTGGGTTCGGAACCAAGATAGTATCGCCTCTGTCCAAAGTGGCGAGCATCAAGTGAGCAATACCTTCTTTAGAACCAATCGTAACGATAGCTTCTTTATCCGGATCAAGATCCACATCAAATTTGCGCTTGTACCAATCACAAATAGCTTTTCTCAGACGAGGGATACCTTTAGAAGCAGAATAGCCATGGGTTCCCGGACGCAGAGCGACTTCAACGAGCTTATCGACGATGTGCTTAGGAGTGTCTCCGTCAGGATTTCCCATGCTCAAATCGATAATATCTTCTCCTCTGTGTCTTGCCGCCATCTTCTTCTCGTTAGTGATATTGAAGACATAAGGAGGAAGACGTTTAATACGTGGAAAATCATTATTCATTTAAGGATCCTTCGATTTTTTGATTACCTGGACCTGCGTCCAATCCATTGAGATCTTATGAATTTACCATTATGACCGATTCAATAACGTGAATTGGATGGATTTTCAACAAGCAGGCAAAAGAAAACGGATCCGAGAGAATTTTCACGGATCCGTTTTCTTTTGAATTGAAAGAAGTTTACAAAACGTCAGTTGCGTAATCTGCAAGTCTCGAACGTTCGCCTCTTTGCATAGTGATGTGACCGGAGTGTTCCCAACCTTTGAAGCGGTCAACAACATAAGTTAAACCGGAAGAACCTTCGGTTAAATAAGGCGTATCGATCTGAGCAATATTGCCTAAGCAGACGATCTTAGAGCCCGGGCCTGCACGCGTGATCAAAGTCTTCATTTGTTTCGGCGTCAAGTTCTGAGCTTCATCAATAATGACAAGCTTGTTCATGAAAGTACGTCCTCTCATGAAACTCATAGATTTAATGCGGATTCGAGAACGAATCAAATCGTTGGAAGCTCTCCGGCCCCATTCGGAATCATTTGCACTTCCTCTGTTGAGAACTTCAAGGTTATCGTCGATAGCGCCGAGCCAAGGCGTCATCTTCTCTTCTTCGGTACCCGGAAGGAAACCGATATCTTCGCCGACGGAAACCGTCGCGCGAGTGACAATAATCTCATTAAAGCGTCTCATTTCCATTGTCTGGGTCAGAGCCGCCGCTAAAGCCAAAAGGGTCTTACCGGTACCGGCCTGCCCTAACAAGGTCACGAAATCAATTTCCGGATCCATCAAAAGACTTAAAGCAAAACCTTGTTCACGGTTTCTAGCCCTAATTCCCCACACGGAATTTTTCTGAGAGGTGTAATCAGGAAGAACTCTAACTATCGCAGTGTTTCTGTCCACGCTCTTAACCTGACCGTAGAACGGTGTCCCTTCTCCCTCGTGCCAAATAAATTCATTGACAATGAAAGAAGAAACAAGAGGTCCGGTAATTTCGTACCAGGTATAACCGTCTTGCTGCCAAGATCTCAAATTCTTTCCATGAGCTTCCCAGAAGTTTGCAGGCAACTGTTTTGTTCCGCTGTAAAGAATATCGCTGTCTTCAATCATCTTGTCGTTGAAGTAATCTTCAGCCTCAAGATTGAGAGCAGCGGCCTTCAGGCGCATATTGATATCCTTGGAAACAAGGATAACTTGCTCAGACGGACGGCTTTCCTTTAATCCTCTGACAACGGCCAAAATTTGGTTATCTGCCTTTCCTGCCGGAAGCATCGGAAGCTGAGTAGAAAAAGGCGTCGTTTGAACGTAGAGTCTGCCGAGGCACTCTTTACTGCCGAGCACGGAAAGAGGAATACCTTCCTCAATCGGACCTTCAAGATGCTGAAGGATTGCATCCAACGTTCTGCTGACCTGTCTGGCATTGCGTGCCACATCGGTCATGCCGCTCTTATGGTTATCGAGCTCTTCCAATGTAATCATCGGAAGGTAAACGTCATGCTCCTCGAAACGGAACATACTTGTCGGATCATGAAGAAGGACATTGGTATCCAAAACATAGAGCTTGCGACCTTCTGAGGCTCCCGCTTTGCTGCGTTTCAGTTTTGGCTTGTGATTGTTTTCAGACAAAGATGGAACAGGAGCAGCCTTGACAGCTTTTTTAGCTGCACGGGCAACGACTTTCTTTTCTGTGCCCTGAGCTGCTTCAGTCATAACTTCCGCTGTTTGAGCAGTTACCGGCTCCACAGTGCTCTTGGCCTTAACAGTTCTTTTTCTTTTTGATTTTTCCTGCTTAATTTCAAGCTGAGCCGGAATATCTTTAACAATTGAACCCGGTTTTGTAGGTGCTGAAGGTAATGGCATATTCTTTCCTGCTTTTAATATTTCTTTTAGATAAACCAGGCAGCAATCAAAATCCCGACCATAGTGAAAGCCAAACCAAGCTTGACTACAGTGCCGATTATCATGCCGATCCAAGTGGCAACTCCAACCTTGCCGCTTTTGATCATATCCTGATGGTCAATGAATTCGCCGATTGCCGCCCCAATTAAAGGCATAAAAAGCAATCCCCAAAGACCAGTAAAAATTCCAACGAAGGTTCCGATCATGGAACCGATAATTCCAAGTTTCGTTGCCCCTGCTTTCTTTGCCCCGAGCGACTGTCCGACCCAATCAATAATCAGGCCGATAACAGTCAGTACGCCGATAATGACAATCGGAGTAACTCCAATTTTTTGATAATCATCAATGTATCCGGCCAGCCAAGCTCCGAAGAAAATCATCGGCAAACCCGGAAGAGCCGGAATAATAGTGCCGGCCAATCCGACAATAATCAGCAGCACGGCCACTATCCACAAAATAATACTAAGCCACATATTCCTTTTAATCCTGCGGTTGGTACTCCTCTTGGTACCCGTATGCTTTACTCTTGAATCGAGTAAATTCTCCTTCGAAGATCATACCTATTGTGCCGGTAGGACCGCTTCTTTGTTTGCCGATAATGAGTTCAGCATCTCTTTCATTTCCCTCGACTTTGTTATAAACACAGTCTCTGTATAAGAAAAGAATCAAGTCAGCATCCTGTTCGATAGCACCGGATTCTCTCAAGTCACTCATCATCGGGCGTTTATCGCCGCGTTTTTCCAAATCACGGTTCAGCTGAGACAAAGCCATAACAGGGACCCCCAGTTCTCTAGCTAGGGCCTTGAGTCCTCGGGAAATCGCACTGACTTCAACCGCACGGTTTTCTGACATGACTCCCCCGCTGGTTGCACTGGCCAACTGCAAATAGTCAATAACGATAAGGCCTAATTTGCCGTAACGGCTCTTAAGTTTTCTTGCTCGAGAACGGATGTTCATCACTGATAAGTCGTTGCCTTGATCAATAAGCAGGTTGAGATCCTTCATGGTTTGGACGCCATTGTAGAAACGGCCCCACTGGTCTGCATCCAAACGTCCGGTTTTAAGATTGTCCTGAGGAATTTCTGCAAGGCAGCTGATCATACGGTTAGCGAGCTGATCCGCACCCATTTCCAATGAGAAAATTCCCACCGGCAAACCGTCCAATGCCACTTGAAGAGCAACGTTCAAAGCAAAAGCTGTTTTACCCATGGCAGGACGACCCGCAACAATAATGAGTTCACCATCATGCATACCGTCAGTCATCTTATCAAGATCGGCAAAACCTGTTCGAATACCTCTGAACTGGCCTTCCGGAACCGGATTTTCCATCAGCTCCTTGAGCTGTTCTTCCAAGGTTTTAAGAGCTGCACCTAAAGAAATGAAATCACCTGAACTTCTTTCCAGATCTTCCGAGATAGCCAATACTTTTGCTTCGGCCTGATCCAGCAAGTCCTCGGCCTGCAATCCTTCAGGAGTAAAGGCTTGGGCAGAAATTTCTGACCCTACTGAAATTAGTTTTCTTCGAATAGAACGATCTCGAAGAATTTCTGCGTAGCGAATTAGGTTAGCAGAACCCGGGGAATAGTCTGCCAGACGATTGAGGTATTCAATTCCGCCGGTCTCTTTCTCCTGATTCATTTCTTTCAGACTGTCGGCAACGGTAATGACATCTGCAGGATGATCATTCTCGACAAGTTTAAGGATGTGTTCGAAAATGAGCCTATTGCCATAGTCATAGAAGTCATTGGCATTGATTTTGTCAGAAATGATATCCAAGGCACTGTTGTCGACCAACAATGCACCAAGGATACTGTCTTCAGCCTCTTTTGAGAAAGGAGGAAGTCTCAGTTCTTTTAGTTCATTTGCAGGTGCAGACGGATTTTCCATTTAAATACCTTATAACTACTTCTTTTTATAAAAAATAACTAATCTGTCTCAACCTTCCGGAAGAGACCTGATTTCACTTCATAGCTTACTGACGGATCTTACAATTTCAGCCACCAAAGAATGACAAATGGGCTGTCATCGTTAAGCGATTCTCTTTGAATTTTGTCGAATGATTTGGAAGTGGAACAGGATCATACATCTACAAAAAAACAAAGTCTTTCAGAGCGTTATTTTCGGGTTGCCGCAACAGCTTATTTCTTCCTCTAGTTTTCATAAGAAAACAGCTGAAAGACTTTTATTCAAGAGTTTTTAAGGTGGACTACAGCAGACTAAAATCCGCTGTAGTCCAATCTTACACTCTAGGAAAGTATCAGTTTTCTTCAGTTCAGGAGAATCAAAGGCTAATAAGATAAACGGTTGAGATTACAATGAATAATAATCTCCGCTTTAGATAAAAATTCACTTCCTTTAAAGATAATGAAATCTAGTCCGAGCTCAAAATCCAATTGTCGAGAAGAAACCTCTGACCGGCTCCATAAAACAGAAAATCCTTTCTTAGAATTTCTGGAGAGCATAAGACATAATCTGATCTCTTTTAATCTTCTTGAATGCCGTCAGAACACAAACCACCATTTTAAATATAAGGTTCTGCAGGAAAAAATTAGCCTGGGAGTTATCAACCGCATTTCTTGTGATGCATGCAACTTAAGCTTCCAAGCCAAATCTTTTGAGATTCAGAACCATTGCCTGTTCTTCATTTATATTTTCCGAGGAGACTGCGAGATTGCGGAAGGTAACCAGTCCCCTGAAGATATCCGAGAAGGAGAATTTGTCTTTTACGAGGCACTTCAAAAAATTACTATCAAAAGTGATAAACGAGTCGACTTTATCCTGGCTCTTCTATCCGAACCCTATGTATTGACTCACACGAAACATGATCCAGAGCTCTACTGCGGAAGAATTTTCAAATCCAAAAGTGCAGCAAACAAATTATTTTCTTCTGTCTTGGCGACCACCTTCAAATCTCTTCCTTTCCTCCCGCTAGATACGCATGAATTAGTGCTTGACGGTCTTTTTTCTTACCTTCGTCCCAGTTTCAAAGAACTGGAAGTCAATACTGCCTTGACGACTCAAACGCATCTAGACTTTCTATGGTATAAGGGAAACGAAGTGATAAGAAGAAGATTCAAAGATCCATCTCTTCAACTCAGCGATATCGCCGCCGAACTATCCGTGTCAAAACGATATCTCTCGCAAGCCTTCCGCCAACGAGGAACTACTGTCCACAAACAATTAATGGGTTTCCGCCTAAAACGTGCAAGCGTAATGTTGAGTGAAGAACATTGCCGGCATTTTTCAGTGGAGGAAATAGCAAAAAGAAATGGTTTTAAGCAGATTTCTCACTTCTCTCGTTTATTTAAAGAAGAGTTCGGAATAACTCCTTCAGAAAAAAGAAACAAATCCATTTTTTACTAAATTTTATTCTTGTATAGATAAAAGCTTTTTCTCTTTAAGATAAATAAATACAGATATTCCTTATTAACCATTACATCGTTTTCTCCTACACTAATTCTGCAGACTTTCTGCTTAAACCAAGGAAAGACGATGAAAAAACTACCCCAAATTAATCGTCGCGACTTTCTCACCCTCTTCGGGCTCACCTCTGCAGCAGCGGGTTGCCCGGCGATGGCCAGCGCGATGCAAGCCTCCGATCCAGATAAGCAATATAAAACTTTCCAGGCAACCTGCTCAATGGAATGCCTCCACTGCAATTTACGTGCTTATGTAAAAGACGGTGTAATTGAAAAAATTGGAAATGCAAATGCCTTTGACGGTAAACCTTGTGCCAGAGGTCTTTCTCGAATCAAATGGGTTTACGCCAAAGACAGAATTCTTTATCCGATGAAGCGCGTCGGAGAGAGAGGAGAAGCTAAGTTTGAAAGAATCTCCTGGAATGAAGCCCTAGACACCATCGCAGCAAAAATCAAAGAGGCTATCCAAAAAGGAGGTTCGGAGTCTTTGCTCTTTACATCCGCCTCCGGAAATATGGACAGTCTATTCAACCCTTCTCAGGTTGCCTTCGGTAACTATTTGGGAGGCACTACAAGAACAGCAGGCTCTTTATGTTGCTCAGCCGTTACCGCAACCATGATGCCTATGGTAGGTAAACGTTATGTAGATACGCGTGACACGATTGATCAAGCAAAATACATCATTTGCTGGGGAAACAATCCGCTTGTGACGATGCAGGCTTATTGGCACTATTATTTAAAGGCAAAAGAAAATGGCGCCAAAATAGTTGTAATTGATCCTCGTAAAAATGAAACTGCCTACAGAGCAGACAAGTGGGTTCCAATTATCCCCGGTACCGACAGTGCACTTGCCCTTGGCATGATCCGCTGGATTGCGGAAAATAATCTGCTTGATACTAAATTCTTACAAGAACATACAGGCGCAGGCTATTTAGTTGGAAAAGATGGAAAACTTCTTAGAGAAGATCCTCAAGATCCTAACTCTTACTTAGTGCTTGATACCAAAACAAACAAGTTGGCGCGCCACGATGCCCCAGGCGTAGTCCCGCAACTTCAAGTAAAAGAGAACCCAGAGTACAAAACTGTTTTGACTATGGTTCTTGAACAAGCGGAACCTTGGACTCCGGAAGCTGTAGAAAAAACAACCAGCGTCCCGGCTGCAACTGTCAAAGAATTAGCCCATGATTATGCAACAAGCAAAGCTTCCATGATCGTTAACAACATGGGCTCCTTCCAAAGAACTGAGTTTGGCTCTCAGGCAGTCGGCGGTCAGTACTATCTTGCGTTCCTCACCGGAAATATCGGCAAAGCCGGAACAGGCATATGCGATGCAGGCGGTGCACAGCAAATGGCTAAGTTTGGAGCTCCTATTCCGGCTCCATTAGAAAAACCCAAGAAAGTTGCTCCTATTCCAACCGCAAAACTTGGCGAATATGTCCTAGCCGGCAAACCCAATAAGATTAACTTCTGGTATACCCAGACTTGCGGCATTGTTGGTCAGTGGCCTAATGCCAATAAAGTGATTGAAGCCGTAAAGAGCGTTCCCTTCTTTGTCGTTGCGGAAAGTATCATGACTCCTACAGCGACTTATGCGGATATTCTTCTTCCGGCCACCACTGTCTTCGAATACGACTCTGTAATGGCAGGCACGAGAAACCATTACGTCCAATTAATTGAAAAAGCAGTAGAACCTCAAGGCGAGGCCAAGCCTGACTATGTCATTTTCGGAGAACTAGCCAAGAGACTTGGCTTTGGTGACCGCTACATAGTGCCGGTCGAGCAGATGATCAAAAATGTTCTTAAACCTTCCGGCATTACCTACGAAGAAATTAAGAAGGGTCCCGTCTGCCCGGTTAAGGGTCCTTGGATTCCTTTCAAAGACGGAAAATTCTATACCCCGACAGGCAAAGCTCATTTCTTCTGTGAACCATGGGCAGCCAAAGGTTTCTTACCGGTAGTCACCTATCGTCAGGTCAAAGAAAGTCCTGTCGGCAATCCTGAACTAGCGAAGAAATATCCTCTTATGGCCGTCCAGAGAAAGGTTATTCGAAACATTCACACAAGCTTCCAGAATAATGAATGGCTCGATGAACTCTTTGCAAAAGAACCGACAGTTCAGATGCATACCAAAGATGCACAAGCACGAGGAATTAAGCAAGGTGACAAAGTTGTTGTTTATAACGACAGAGGCCAGCATCCGACAGTTGCTATTGTGAATGATGACATCCTACCTGGCGTTTTATGTCTCGAAAACGGATGGTGGATGGGACAAAACGGATTTAATTCTTCTTCTGTTCTCACCAACGATACTGTTGAAATTCTTGGAACTGGAACCAGTATTTGTTCAACTCTTGTCGATGTTAAAAAGGCGTAATCATGAAAAAATTAGGTTTTGTATTTGATGCACGCCGCTGCAACGGCTGCAGAGCATGTGTAATCGCATGTAAAGAACAACAGAAAACACCGGATGGAGTCTGGCTTAGACAAGTCAAAGAAACTCCAAACCAAATGATGTGGTTAAGTGTTGCATGCAATCATTGCGAAAAACCAGCATGCGTACCAGCCTGCCCTGTTAAAGCTTACACACAAGAGCCTGACGGACTGGTTGTTCAAGATCATGCTAAATGCATTGGCTGTCAAGCCTGTATTGCTGCTTGTCCATTTAAAGCACCGGTCTTTGATCCGGCAAGTAAAAAAGTCTTTAAGTGTGACGGCTGCATCAAGCTTCTGGCCGCCGGTAAACAACCTGCTTGCGTACAAGCTTGTTCGCAAGGTGCTCTTCAGTTCGGTCCTATCACCGAACTCAAGAAGAAATATCCTGAAGCGGTTGTTGCAGGATTTGAGTGGGCCCACAAGTATTTTGGATATCCGGCCAATTCACAGACCGAACCTCATCTTGTCATAGTTCCTCTGAACTAATGTCTTCTTAACTGCAGGGTAAGCCTTCTTAGAGGGCTTACTCTTTTCATACAGAAAAGACTGTTGTCTCATCGGCTACTTTTTTAGCAAAATCGATGAAGTTGTCTTTTGTCCCTACTACTACAATACAGTCGCCGACTTCTGCCGTCTCTTCCTGAGCTTTTCGCTCAATATCAAGCAAAATCTCTTCTTCCGTCACTAAACCTAAGAGGTTCTTCGATACCTTTTTCCTAGTGGCAGAAATCAGAATAAGACCGAATCTGGCAAGATTGAAATTTCTATACGGGAACCCGACAAATTTCTTGGGAACTTCCAGCTTAGAGACCAAATACTCCGGCGTAACGCTAAGAGAAGTTACCTGTGAATGAAAATTCAGCTCGTTTGATAAATCTTCGGCCGCCCGTTTTTCAGGCGTCAGAATCCTGTCTATAGAAAAAGCCTCCAAAATAGATTGATGGAGGTCATCAATAGCGCGAGCAAAGATTCTCTTGACCCCGCCCTCTTTCAAAAGAGCAACCGCCCGCAGACTTGAACGGAAATCCTCTCCGATCGCTACAATAGCTATATCGATATTCTTCAACGGAAGCATATTCAAGGAGCTCTTCTCCGAGCAGTCCATCATGTAGACGGAACTCAATTTGTCTTTAACTGCCTCCAGATTATTTTGTTTGTTATCCACGCCAATAACTTCATTCCCCAAGAGAGTCAGATTTATGGCGAGATTCCTCCCATAAGTTCCCAAGCCAATTACTAAATAACGCATAACCTTCTCCTTAGTTAATAATGACGTTTTCTGTCGGATACGTGCTGTCTATTTCTTTTTGTGCTCCTAAAAATCCCATAAGAATTGACAGTAATCCGACACGGCCTAAGAACATGGCCATACAAAGGGTGTATTTAGAAGCAGAAGACAGTTCAGCAGTAATTCCCATTGATGAACCTACTGTAAACAATGCCGACATCACTTCAAAAATAATGTCTTTAAAACTCATCTGCGGTTCTAAAAACAGAAGTACAAAAGTAAAGAAAAAAACCAATAAAGTCGAAATAACAGCCACGCTGTAGGCTCTGTTTACAGCGGAAGCGGAAATTGTACGATTAAAGGCGGAAGGTTCTTTATGACCCGTAATCGTTGCCTTCAGACTCAGCAAAATAACCGCCAATGTATTCACTTTCACGCCGCCGGCCATTGACTGGGATGAGCCGCCCACCCACATTAAAAGGCAAACCATCAAAACAGTCGGAACAGCAAATTCGGCCGGATTGACGGAAGCAAATCCTGTGGTTCTCGGCAAAATAGCATTAAATAGAGATTGGATGACTTTAGTAGAAAAGTCCATTCCTTTTAAGGTGCCGTTATATTCAAAGATGAAAAAGAAAATGGTTCCTAACGCTACCAATACCAATGACGTAATCAATACGAGTCTGGTATTCAAATCTACTCTAACCTTTGATTCGAATCTTTTGTCTTTCCAGATGGTTCCTTTGATTTTTCCAACAAGCTTGTCTTTATAGTTAATCAAAATCGGGAAACCGATAGAACCTAAAAACATCAGAAAAGAGATCTCTAAATAAAAGCTCTGAGAGCCCAACATTAGAGCTTGGTTGCTTAGACCATCTTTGATGGTGGAAAATCCCGCATTGCAGAAAGCGGACATGGAATGAAAGATCGAAAAAATCAATCGATCGTGCGGGGATGCAAAAAGTTCGGGAGGCACCGACATGTAAATTGCAAATGCTCCAAGGCTTTCTATCACTAAGGTAAATCCAAGCATATACAGCACAGTCGGCAGAACGGCATCCATGGATTTTGAATAAATAGCGTCTCTTATCAGCAGTTGGTTATAGATAGAAGCTGAGCCGGAATAGAAAATAGAGAATACGCTGGTAAACGCAATAAGCCCTAACCCGCCTACCTGAATCAGAATTGAAAGAATCAACCATCCGAACGGTGTGAACATGGTTGAGATATCAAGCGGAGAAAGCCCGGTAACACAGACGGCACTCGTTGCAATAAAAAATGCGTCGGTATAGCTGATAGGAACAGTTGTGCTTTTAGGCAGCATGAACAAGAATGAACCAATCAGTATTACAAATAAGAAACTGCTTGCTAAAAGCAAAGAAGGATTGGTCTTCTTTCTGTCAGCTAACTCCAGGCACTTGGCGCTTAAAAAAATGATGGAATAGCTGATGAGCGTAAAGGTTAAAAAATCTTCGCTTTGCAGATAGTCGAGAATATGATTCTTACTGTCAGGACTCAAAAAAGCAATTAAGCACACAAGGACCAAAATATTGACTGCAATTCTCAGCCACCCGCTTTTTATAAAGTACTTTTTAAAATCGAAAATAAGAGCCAGAACAACAATGAAGCTGAACCAAGCCAAACATATGTGAAGGCAAATGAGAATTCTGTTCACATCCTTGACGGTAGTGTTCAAGCCGTATAACGACGCTATCCCGACAAGCGCTCCGATGCAGAAAAAAATAGTTATGGCAATGCAGCTGATTCTGATCGCTTTAAGAATGAAAGACGGATCATGGAACTTAGAAATCTGCTCATGAGAATGGCGCCACAAAGAACGCTTTATGTTCTTTTCCAGCTGGCTAAGTTTCGAATTCATGATTCACCTTTCCTTCCGCTGGGGCATTTCCCAAGAGAAAGCCTTCAGAACAGAATTTCCCACAAATCCCGGCACCGAATTCGTAATAATTACTTGCATCCTTGTTCGTGTAATGTTGTAACGAGAAAAGGATAAGGAAGAAATCGAAAAGAAGAATACTATCGATCCTCAAATCGAGGCCTAGATTTCTGAACTGAAGAAAGGAAAGGTTGCTGAGTAAAATTCTTTGTACAGAAATTTTTGAAATTAAAGATATATATTCAGCAAGTTGAAACTTTCACCCAATGGGTGTTTGTTATCCGTTGGCCGCTAACTATTTTGGTCACACAAAATATAGCGAAAAAGAAATATCTCTCGGTTCTCAGAGATAGAGTTATTAAAAAAAGACCTCTCAGCGTAAACCGAGAGGCCGTAAGTCAAAATTAAATTGACTGCAGATTAAGCTTCAGCGACAACCTTAACTACTACATCAGCGATGATGTCGTGGTGAAGGTCGATCTGGAGTGTGTATTCGCCAATAGCCTTGATTGCGCCCAATGGAGTGCGAACCTGGCTCTTGTGGATTTCGTAGCCGAGCTTATCAAGAGCTTCAGCAACATCCATATTAGTAACAGAACCGAACAAACGTCCGTCAACACCAGCCTTAGAAGCGATAGTAAGAACGATACCGTTGATCTTTTCTTTCAATTCTTCAGCCTTAGCAAGACGTTCTGCCTGAGCGCGTTCGAGCTCAGCACGCTTTGCATTGAATTCGTCCAAAGCAGCCTGTGTAGCACGTTTGGCTTTCTTTGTAGGAATCAAGTAGTTGCGGGCAAAACCATCTTTAACTTTGACGACGTCGCCAAGCTGACCAACATGAGGAATTGTTTCAAGAAGAATAACTTGCATCTCTTTTCCTCCGATTACTGGTTGTCAGTGTAAGCAAGAAGAGCAAGGAAGCGAGCGCGCTTAATTGCTGTATCAAGCTGACGTTGATAACGTGCCTTAGTACCAGTCAAACGTGCAGGCATAATCTTGCCGTTTTCTTGGATGAAGTCACGAAGTGTGTCGATATCTTTGTAGTCGATCTGTTCAACATGATCAACTGTGAAGCGGCAGAATTTTTTGCGTTTGAAGAGCGCATTCTGCTGATTAGGGTTACGAGGTTTACCCTTTCCTTTGGCGCCAAAAGCCATGATTAAACTCCTTTATCGTATTCCGTAATGTGTAGAACTAGCTTAGATGAACGTACTGAAGAAGTAGCGATGAATCCTCGAAGAATTAACTGAGAACCAAGCTCTTCTTTACTGAGAACCTCTCCAATCTTGCCCAGTGCAACTGCGGTAAATTTGAAGTTGTTCTTTCTATCGCTGTCAGCTTCTTGAGTCACACCGGTATGCTGAAATCCGCATTCACAGACCGCAACACCGGCCAAGGTGTATCTCAAAGCCTCTCGGCTGATTAACTGAGCTGACAGTTGGAAGCCGTTCACCTAGAACCTCAGAATTAGGCCTGTGGTTCTTCAGCTTTTTCTGCAGGTTCAGCAGCAGCTGGTTCTTCTGCCTTCTTAGCAGCTTCAGCAGCAGCGGCTTTGCGAGCCTCTTCTTTTTCAACAGCCTTCATCATTGGAGAAGGTTCTGTTTCAGCTTTCTTCATCTTGACAGTGAGGTGACGAAGAACGGCGTCGTTAAAACGGAAACCATTTTCGATTTCATCAAGGACTTCTGGACCGCATTCGATGTTCATAAGAACATAGTGAGCTTTAACAAGCTTTTCGATCGGGTAAGCCAACTGACGACGGCCCCAATCTTCAACGCGGTGTACTTTACCTCCGTGGCTTTCCACGAAAGTCTTATGACGTTCAATCATTGCCGGAACTTGTTCGCTTTGATCCGGGTGAACGATGAAACAAATCTCGTAATGACGCATTTAGCCTCCTTATGGTTTTTAGTCGCCCGGAGCGTCTTCCGGTGTGACAAGGACTTCGAAAACGCGAAATTCTACACCTTTTTACACTTAAATAAAAAAGTTGAAGTCCGCGGTTTTGTAAATAAATTAAGCAGTTCTTTGACGAACCGTCTCATAAAGACAGATTCCGGCAGCAACGGAAACGTTCAAACTTTCCACACTGCCGAACATCGGAATACTGGCAAGGTCAGAACAGCGTTTTCTGGTCAGCTGACGCAATCCGTCGCCTTCGGCTCCGAGAACCCATGCGAACGGACCTGTCTGATTAAATTCAAAAATTGTTTTGGTTGCTTCCCCGGCCGTACCAACTACTTCAACACCGGCATCCTTTAATTCAACAATACTGGCGGCAAGGTTGGTCACGCGAACGAGAGGAATGCTTTCTGATGCCCCGGCACTTGCTTTGATAGCAGCCGGAGTCAAATCTGCAGATCTATCTTTAGGCACAACGACAGCCTGAACACCGGCTGCATCCGCAACTCTTAAACACGCGCCCAGATTTCTCGGATCGGTGACACCGTCCAGGATCAGCAAAAGAGTTTTCGGATTAATTGCGTCCATCAGATCATCAAAGCTCATCGCGCTTTCGATAGGCTTTGCTAAAGCCACCAATCCTTGATGAGGAATGCCTCCTGATAATCCTTCCAATCTTTGATGATCGGCCTTCATGACTCGAACACCGGCTTTTGCCAGTTGCTCAAGAATCTGCTTCATGCGTGCATCACGACGATTAGGATCGGCGTAAACAGCTTCAATAGTTGAAGGATCTTTTTTCAATCTTGCGCTGACTGCATGAAAGCCGGTCAGCACAGTATTATTTTTTGCCATTCTTCAAATCTGCCTTCTTATTTGGTTTTCGCAGCCGAAGCTCTTTTGGAGCGCGCCGAAGTCCTTTTCGGCGCCTTTTCTTCTTTTGCAGGCTCGGCTTTTGTTTTTTCTTTAGATGCTCTGGATCTAGACTTAGCAGAAGATGCTTTAGCTGCCTTCTTGGCAGGAGCCTCCTCAACCGGAATAAATTCTATTCTGCGGTTCTCTAAGTCACAACGCATTAGTTTAACTCTAACAGGTGTACCTAATTTATAGACCTTGCCTGAGTAGGAGCCTTTCAGCTGATTCAGTTTTTCGTCATAGACAAAGTAATCGGCGCCGAGCTCAGCAACGTGGATGGAACCTTCTACATAGTAGTCGTTCAAAGTAACAAAGATTGCAAACGGAGCTACTCCGGTCACCACTCCGCTGAACGTCTGTCCGATAAAGTCCCTCATGTAGTAGCACTTTAACCAGGCCATGACGTCGTAGCTAGCTTCATCTGCCCTTCTTTCGTATTCAGAGCACAACAAACCAAGTTTTTCCCAGGTTTCAATGTGAGGGATCTTCTTCGCACCTTCTTCAGATTCAGCCTCCGTCTTTCTAAGCTGGAGGGTTGTTTCAGACAGATCGGGCTCAACCAACAGTTTCGGAACGTAATGTTTACCAGCCAAAATTCCTCTGATAGCTCTATGGACCAACAAATCCGGATAACGTCTGATCGGAGAAGTAAAGTGAGTGTATGCCTGATAAGCCAATCCGAAGTGGCCAAGGTTATGAGGACTGTAAACCGCCTGCTGCATGGATCTCAGGAGCAGCATCTGAAGAGGAACCTTATCCGGTCTGTCTTTAATCTTATCCAGAACTTTGCAGTAATCTGCAGGTGTCGGCTTGTCTCCTCCTTCCAAAACCAATCCGAAAGGCGCAAGGCTGGCTCTGACCTTCTCCAACCTGTCTTCGCTGGGCGGTTCATGAACTCTGTAAAGGCATGGAGCTTTATTTAACTGTAAAAGATCTGCAGCGCACGTATTTGCCACCAGCATCATCTCTTCAATCAAGCGATGTGCATCGTTTCTCTCCCTTGGAAGAATTTTCTCAATCTTTCCCTGGGCATCGGCAACGATGTAAGTCTCGACGGTTTCAAAGTCCATTGCTCCTCGGTACTCCCGAGAAGTCAACAAAATTTTGAAGAGGTCATAAAGATCTTTTACATGAGGATAGACATCCTTCATCGCAAGGGCTGCCGGACCATTCGGATCTTGCAATGCAAGCCAAACATTGTCGTAAATTAATCGAGCAGCCGAACAAATGACTGCCGGGTAGAACTGATAGGCAATCACTTCTCCCTTACGGCTGAGAACGGCATCGCACACCAAAGTACACCGATCTACATTCGGATTTAAAGAACACAACCCATTAGAGAGCTCCTCAGGAAGCATAGGAATAACTTTCGTCGGAAAGTACACACTTGTTGTTCGTTCCTGTGCGTCTTTATCAATCGCAGAGCCTGGTTTTACATAATGTGAGACGTCAGCAATAGCAACGAGCAAGCGGTAGCTTCCGTCTTTTCCTATAGGTTCGCAATAAACCGCATCATCGAAGTCTTTTGCATCAGGACCGTCAATTGTCACAAACGGAATGTCTCTTAAATCAACCCGGTTTCTCAAATCAGTTTTTGTGACGTGATCTGAAAACTTTTTGACGGCCTCAAGAGTTGCTTCGGAAAATTTAT
Organism: uncultured Turicimonas sp.; assembly: GCF_902477955.1. Lineage (NCBI taxonomy): Bacteria > Pseudomonadati > Pseudomonadota > Betaproteobacteria > Burkholderiales > Sutterellaceae > Turicimonas > uncultured Turicimonas sp. Next base: position 30,150 of record NZ_CABSJB010000027.1, read on the forward strand.
GCGGAACACCGAACTTTCTAACGGCAATCTCGATTTCCATGCCTTTGTCTTCCGGTTTCCCAATGACTTCCTTCATCGTCGCATGAGGGCGCAAGGACAAGAAACCGGCATCTTTCAGTTCAATTTCAACGACATCCCCCGGAGTAGCATTCTGGGTGTCTCCGTCAATAATAAAATCCTGCTGAATTCGCGGATCTTCGGGCTTAACAATCTTCCTGCCTTTCACGGGTTCGTACACTCCAACGATAGTCTTGAGTTTTCTTGAGACTACCTTATGCACGGAGGCGATCATCTTATCTTTATAGTCGAAACCAACGCATGTGGCTTCAACTCTGTCGTCAGGAAGCAGTTTTTCCATTTCTTCATCAGGGATGAAGAGATCCGGCACATCCTCGTCGCAAATTAAAAAACCAAAGCCATTCTTATGAGCCTGGACCACGCCGGTATAGATTTTTTTGTCTCCGATGTAGCTAATCTTATTAATGTGGTCACGTTTAATCTGTCCGTCTTTAACGAGCTGCTCAAGGACGTCTTTAACAAATGATGCGCTCACGCCGAATTTTTTAATCAGGCGAGTTATGAGGATCGACATTCCTATTTCACCTTGGCAGGAGCAAAGGTAATTCAAAAAACTCTCTTTGGCCTCACCAATAGTAGAAATCGGTTTGAAGTCTTCTTCCCATCTTGTCTCTTTAGATTTTTTTCTCGAAGTAATTTTGGGTTCCTCTTCAAGCAAATTTATATGATTTGAAAATTGTAACTTCTATAAATCGAGGAGACATCTAAAAACCGCTCAGACTGGAGAAAGTCTCCCACGGAGCCTTAAATTCCAGTTCAAAGGGTTTGGTGCCCACGACTGGACTCGAACCATCATCATCTTACGGGCACCAGCACCAAAATTATCTTACGGACTCATATTTGACAACCGGATTTGTTTGTGTAAAATCTTGGGTTCGTGCCCATGTGGCGAAATTGGTAGACGCACCAGCTTCAGGTGCTGGCGCCTTCACGGGCGTGCTGGTTCGAGTCCAGTCGTGGGCACCAAAGATTTCGTCTTGAGAAGGGATTCGGAAAACCCGAGTCCCTTTTCTATTTCTTCTTTAAATTATCTTTTCCGATATTTCGTACGCAAATTAGCGCCCCGATTTGACCATTGACGCTCTTGACGTTTACAAATTATTTTCTCCACTTTCGTAAAAATTACTTTCAACTGTAACCAAAATCTGTTACTGTTACGCGCTTATTTTGTTTTCATTCAAGCGATAACAGAAACTTCCATAGAATTCTGTACAATATCCTGTTACAAATTATCTTTAAACTTTTCGACACTTGGTATAAGGCTTTTCGGTACCACAAATGAATTTTAAGAGTAGGTTAGGCACCATTATTTTTAGCGTATTGATAGGAAGTTCTCTTTGCGCCTCTCCCGCCTTTTCAGCTACGTCTTCTTGCGAAAACCAACTGGCAGTTGCTCGTGATTTAGTTATCAAAACAAACTTTGATCGCCGAACCGAAGTCGTTGAAATAATTCCTGCCTGTGTTAACGGAAAACTAGTCTTAAACGGAAAAACATCAGCCGAAGGAGTTTTGAGAAGCATTCTCGACGAGCTCCTTCAAAAAAATATTAATTTCACAGATCAGGTTGTCATTCTTCCCGTAGAAGATGAAATTATTGAAAAGAGCTGGGGTTTAATAAATGTGCCTGTTGCTTCGATGCACGCTCAACCCAAATTTGCTTCGGCTTTGGTTACTCAAGCCGTTTTAGGTACTCCTATTAGAAAAATCCAATCCCGCGGTGCTTGGGTACAAGTTCAAACCCCGGACGGCTATATGGGCTGGCTTCACAAAAAACAATTTAAATCTTTGAGCACTAGCGGACTGAGCAAATGGAATAGTTCGGACCTAGTCATTGTTACTAATCTGCATCTTGAGCTCAACGGAGTCAATAACGCTAAGAAGATGTTCCTCCCTGCAGGCTCTATTCTGAAGAGAATCTCAGAAAGTAAAAACACCGTTACTGTTGCTCTCCCCTCCGGGATGATGGGAACGGTGAACAAAGAAGGAATTCAGAACTTTCATCAATGGGCCGCTGAAAAAGCGAAAGAAATTAATGAAGATCCGACCAAATTTATGGACAATGTTTTAAAGACTGCTGAAAGTCTTTTAGGCACTCCATATATGTGGGGAGGAAATACGGCTTCGGGCTTGGACTGCTCAGGCTTCATTAATACTATTTTCCGCTTGAACGGATTAATACTTCCCCGGGACAGCGACCAGCTCACCAATCTCAAAGGAAAAGTTAAAAGAAACCAAGCGTTTAAGAGATACGAGCTCCTGTTCTTCGGTAAAGAAGAAAATGGCGTAGCAGAAATCCAGCACGTTGCCATTGCCAAAAACTCCAATGAGTTTCTCCATGCTCTGGGAGATGTGCACGAGACTAGTTTTGAAAAGGATTCTGCCAACTTTGAACAATACGAGAAAGATAGATTCATGTTCTCGATGGAGTTGCCTGAAAAGTTAACGGACGGTACATGCTCGACAACTTTCAAAGACAATCCCTTCTTTGCAAAAGTTCCGAGAACCTTGCGCTATTGCATGCCGATTGATCTTTCTTTCCAGCGCCAGCCGAGCAGAAATTATTAAATTTAAGAACAAAGGATGCTAAGAGGAAGAGCCGCGAATCGCGGCTCTTCTCATTTATCGGTTTAGGCTTTCTGTAAGTTCAGATGTTTGGCGATTTCTTCCTGAGAATCGTAAATCTTTTCGCCCTTGGCCGGAGAAAGCTTCTTATAAGAACCGTCGGAAAGCAAGACCCATGCATGGATATTGTCTTTAAGCTGCGGTTCAATGATCTGCTTCATCACATTAGTGCGAAGAACAGGATCCAGAATCGGAGTCAGAACTTCTATACGGCCTGATAAGTTACGTGTCATCATATCAGCACTGCCGAAGTAAACTTCAGGCTTGCCGCCATTATGGAAGTAATACACGCGGGCATGCTCCAATAAACGTCCGACGATGGAACGAACACTGAGAGTTTCGGATACTCCGGGGATTCCCGGACGCAAACCACAAATACCGCGGACGATACACTCAACCTTCACTCCGGCTCTGCAGGCCTCGTAGATTTCCTTCATCATCTCAGCATCCACTAACTGGTTGCATTTGATAATGATGTGGCCGTTACCTTCCTTTTTATGAATGGCAACTTCGCGGCGGATGTGCTCGACGAGTTTGCCTCTCAAGGTGTTAGGAGAAACCAAGAGTTCACGGTAATGCTTGACGCGGCCATAACCGGTCATTACGTTGAACAAATCTTGAATATCGTCGCAGATAGCCCTGTTTGCAGTAAACAAACCGAGGTCGGTATAAATCTTAGCGGAAGCAGCGTTGTAGTTACCGGATCCAATGTGAGCGTATCTAACCAAGGATCCGTGCTCACGTCTGATGACAAAGCATAATTTTGCGTGAATCTTGAGGCCGGCAAAACCGTATACAACGTTGACACCGTTGCGTTCCATTTCTTCGGCCCAGTTCATGTTCTGCTCTTCGTCAAAGCGTGCTTTCAATTCAACAACAGCAGTTACTTGTTTGCCTCTTCTGCGGGCTTCGAGCAGCCATTTAGCGACAGGAGAATCACTGCCGCAGCGATAAAGGGTTTGTTTAATAGCTACGACGTTCGGATCCAAAGCTGCTTGACGAAGGAATTCTAAAACGCAATTAAAAGAATCGTATGGATGGTAGACCATCAAATCTTTCTTGCGGATTTCCGTGAAGCAGTTTCTATCCGGTTCGAATTCTTTCGGTGTTCTCGGATGAGTTTCAGGATACTTCAAACCCGGACGATCGATGCGCATCAGTCTTCCAAAGTCTGAGAAGCCAAGTGGAATGCTGTAACGGTAAATTTGAACTTGAATCAAATCCAAGTGGTCAACAAGGAAGTCTTGGAGACGCTGAGGCATACCTCGTTCGATTTCCAAGCGGACGACGGAACCAAATCTTCTTTGTTCCACATAATCTCTGACGGCAGCTAACAAATCGTCTGCTTCGTCTTCTTCGATTTCCCCGTCAGTATTGCGAGTAATTCTGAATAAGCCGGAAGTAATTACACGATAGCCCGGGAACAGAGTCTCGAGTCTGTTAGCGATGAGATCTTCGGAAAGAATCAGAACACCCTCGCTGACTGTGACTCCCAAGTTTGGTGTAACTGTTGAATCTTTGTTAGAAACAAAGAGGAAACGGGGAACGTTGTTCGGACACTTGACACGTGCGTAACGGACTTTTCCTTCCTTGCCGATTTCTTCAAGCTCAATCACAAAGTTCAAGCTGGTATTGGAAATCATCGGAAATGGACGGCCAGCGTCCACGCCCTGCGGAGTCAAAACAGGGAAAATGTCTTCGTCGTAGTAACGGTTCAGATTTTCTTGCTGTTCTTTTGTTAAATCTTCATACTTCGCAATAACAATATCTTTCTTTGCAAGAGCGGGTTTTAACTGGTCAAGCCACAAATCTTCGGCCTGATCGACGATTTCTAAAACCTTTCTTCTAATTTCAGAAAGCTGTTTTGCCGGAGAAAGCTTATCCGGACCGGTCGGCTCGGCTCCGCTTCTTGCCTGCTTCTGCAAGTTCATAACACGGACCATGTAGAACTCGTCCAAGTTATTAAAGAAGATTGACAGGAACAGCACTCTATTCAACAGAGGAATTGCCGGATCCATGGCAGTTTCCAGAACTTTTCTGTCGAATTCAATCCAGCTGAGTTCACGGTTGGTATAGAGAGCAGGATCATCGAGTGAAATATGCTTAGGAGCCGGCAACTCCTGAATTGCTTCAGCAACCGGTTTCTTTGCACTAGTACTAGCCCGTCTTGGAGTTCTAGCAGCAGGAGTTTTTGCTGCAGCTGCCTTGGGAGCTGCTGGTTTTTTGACTGCCGTAGTTCTTACACGCGGTTTTCTTGCAGGTTTAGCTGCAGGCTGCTCAGCCTTTGGTGTTTCCTGGACTGGTGTCTCAGTTTTAGTTTGCTCTGGAAGTTGAGTTGTTTCGGTTACTGTGGTCTCTGATTTGTTGGCGGCCATAAAATTGACATCCTCGTTGTAACATAGCGGGCAAAAAGATGAAGTTTTTCTCGGAATAAAAGAGTGTTAAACCACATTCCTCCCCGGTAGCATTAAATTTTTAGGATATTTTAATGTTAGCAAATAGTTATTATACATCACCCCTCAAATACTCGTGCTAACATCTTTCACTGTTAGTTTGATAGGAAAAACCCTATCTGTCAATAAGTTAGCTATTCTCAGCCACGATTCTTTAATGCAAACGACACTTTTATAAGTAACAGCCCTAACAGAGAACAAACAACGCCGTAAATAGTATCAATGAGACGCCACGAAATCATGTAGCCGTCACCTCCATAGGCGAGGAGAAGCCAATCCAGCGCAAAGAGAATAAAGGCCGTTATTGCCGTATTAGCAAAGAGATAATTCGTGGGAAGAAACACAGGAATTAGCATCCCGGACAAAACTATCAAAATTCCCAAGAAAGCATAGTGATTGGCATAAGGAAAGATGAATACAACTAAAAGATAGCCTAATAAAGTTCCGAAAATTCTTTGATAGCTTCTCTTAAACCCCATAGATACTCGAGTGTTAAGCAGATATATAACACTCATACCGACCCATGCCGGTTGCATAAAATGAAAGAGTTGGGCCGACCACAAAGAAAACACCACGATAACTGCAGAAATAACAGCAAAAAAGAGGGGATTTCTGGTACCTCCTATAAACTCTTTGAGCTGGTCCATTGGCCTGCGTCCAAGATTGTCAGCACGCCAGAGATAATGGTCAATAATTATTACCACACCGGAAAGAGCAAAACCCGCGGAGTATCCGATGACAGCACTTTCAGTCGGAGTAAAGTCAAAAAGAGAAATTAATAAAAAGATTAGAGAGTACTTGCCTAACAGCCACCAAAACTGCTCCACAAAAGGAAGTAAAGCTGAGCCGAAAACACAGAGTCCTAGGATAAGCCATTTGCCGTGAGGTAAGTCTTTGAGCACGTAACCGAGCCATGCTGAAAACATGACACAGATGAAGGTCAAAAGAAGTCCGAATAAACGAGACGACAAAGAATTCTTATCGTCTGACAAAAGCGCCATGAAACAGGCTAAACAGGCAAATCCTCCAACTTTCTCATCCTGAAATACAAAAGATAACGAAAGGGCAGCCGACAAAGCGACAAAAAACCGTAAAGCGGCCATAGCTAAGGCTTTCTTTGAAGGTTTAGGAGGCTTCCTGCTCAAGAAGGGATCTTGGGTGCCTGCTGAAACATTGTTTGATTGAGACATCCGCTCGCTCCTTTTCTTCAGGCGCTACAGTAAGAAAAATATTTACTAGCAGAAAATGCTTGCTGCTTCGGACGCGTAACTATAGGGGGCCTGCAATGCTGAAGATTGCAGGCCTTGAAATAAGTCCAATCAATTAACCGCCGGTTACAGGAGGGAAGAAAGCAATTTCATCTCCATCTTTAACATGATGACGATCGTTTGCCATTTCCTGATTTACCGAGCATCTTAAGCGAGGCATTTTTTCAAAAGCCTCTTTAAGAAGAGGATCTTTTTCAGAAAGATAATTCTTCAATCTTTCGACCGTTGTGATATCGGCCGGAAGATCAATCTCGTCTTGTCCCCTGAGCATATGCTCTCTAAGGGAAGCAAAATACAAAACCTTTACGCTCATTTATTCATCCTTATGTCCGCATAAGGGACATTCATCAGACTGACCGTATCTGAACTCTTGCCACTGCATTGTTCGCGCATCCAACATCAAAAGTCTGCCGGTCAGCACTTTTCCAAATTCACCGACAATTTTAAGGGCCTCAGCAGCCTGCATGCATCCAAGTATTCCCACTAAAGGCGCAAATACTCCTTTCGTAGAAGCCTTTTCATCTTTCCCTTCGTGATTGGGAAATAGACAGGCGTAACAGGGAGAATTTTCCTGGCGGAAATCCAGAACGGTTATCTGCCCGTCAAAGGCGACTGCCCCTGCCGTCACAAGCGGTTTCTTCTCGGCTTTGCATACTTCGTTCAAAAGATAACGAGAGTCCGTGTTATCAGTACAGTCCAGAACAACGTCATGTTCTCTAACCAAATTTGACAGCAGCTCTCTTCCCGGCCGAATCATTAAAGGCACTACTCTCACATCCGGATTCATTTCTTGAAGAGTCACCTTGGCGCTAAGGACTTTAGGCAGCCCGAGGGTGGACATTCTATGGATAACTTGCCGCTGAAGATTCGTTAAATCAACGGTGTCTTCATCCACAATCGTGAGCTTTCCGACACCTGCACTGGCAAGATACATAGCAGCCGGAGATCCTAAACCGCCTGCTCCGATAACCAAAACTCTTGACAATCTGATTTTTTGATTTCCCTCGACTCCAACTTCTTTTAAAAGTTCATGTCGAGAGTATCGATTTTGCATTTCCATCAACACGTTTCCTAAAGCGTAAACAATGATTATTTTCTCCGTTAATCTCCCATATTACCTAGGGATTTCACGCAAAAACGAAGTTATTCTGAGAATCTTGCTCAGTTCCTCCTCGGTTTGTGAGATCATGGAGAGTGGAACTATTTAGTCATGATCCTAGGAGATTTTTGATGTTTTTAAAGAAAGCACTGCTTGCTTCTTGCGCTGTCTTAGCTTTTGCCGCCTCCGGCGCATTTGCAGCCGAACAATATATTGTTGGTACAGGAGCAACATATCGTCCGTTTGAATACGAAACACCTCAGAAGGAATTAGTCGGATTTGACGTTGACTTAATGCGCGCCATTGCCAAAGCCGAAGGTTTTGAAGTTAAGTTTATCAACACTCCGTGGGAAGGCATTTTTGCCACTGTTGACAAAGGCGACCGCGACATCATCATGTCCGGTATCACTATTACCGATAAGAGAAAAGAAGCCGTTGACTTCTCTAAACCTTACTTCTTGGCTCACCAGCTGATCCTTACTCAGAAAGACACCAAGATTGAAAAACTCGGCGACTTGAAGAAAGGCAACGTAGCTGTTGTTAACGGTTCTGCCGGCGACATTGCCGCCAGCACAGAATTCGGTAAAGCTTCCACAAGAATCCGTCGTTTCGACAACACTCCTTTGGCTCTTGAAGAATTGAACCAAGGCGGTGTAGCAGCCGTTATCGGTGACGTCGGTGTTTTGAACTTCTATTCTTTGAACAATCCTGACAAGCACTTCAATGCAACTCGTGACCCAGCTTTCAAAGAACAATACTTCGGTATCGCCGTCAAGAAAGGCAACAAGGCATTAATTGATAAAATCAATGCCGGTTTAGATAAGGTTATCGCCAACGGCGAATACGATAAGATTTATCGTAAATGGTTTGGTACAGCTGCTCCTAAGCTTCCACAGTAACCTTTAGTTCTTAATCCGATTCTCTCCGTGAGAATCGGTTTTTTTTAACTTGAATTTGTTGGAGAAATGTCGTGGGTGGATTTCGTTATGAAGTCATAACTGAGTACTGGCCCTTATTTATGGAAGGTGCCCGAATGACCATTCAGATCACGATTATCTGCGTGGTTTTGGGCGTTATTTTAGGAATGGCATTAGGTATGGCCAGGTTGGCTAATGCCCGCCACTCCCCTTGGCGTGAAATTCTGAAGTACTTTGTCCGTTGGCCGGTAACTGTTTATGTAAGTTTCTTCCGCGGTACGCCATTATTTGTGCAAATCCTGTTAATGCAGTTTGCCATTCTGCCGTTCTTTATCCATCCTACCGAAGGGGTTCTGCTCTCCGGCGATATCGCCAGAGAAATCCGTTCTACCTATGGCGCAATGCTTGCCGGTATCGTTGCTATTACGTTGAATGCAGGTGCTTATCTTTCTGAAGTTTTCCGTGCCGGTATCCAATCCTTAGACAAGGGCCAAATGGAAGCAGCACGTTCAGTCGGTATGACATATTGGCAGGCCATGTTCCACATCATTCTGCCTCAAGCATTCCGCCGTATGCTGCCTCCGTTAGGTAACAATGCCATTGCCATCCTTAAGGACTCCTCTCTGGTTTCCGCCATCGGTTTGGCAGAACTTGCTTATGCAGCCAGAACGGTTGCCGGAGCTTCTGCTCGTTACTGGGAACCGTACATTACTATTTCGTTAATGTATTGGGTGATGACTCTCGGACTTGCCTATTTGGTCAAGAAGATGGAAGAACATTTAGGTAAAGGAGATGATGTTAAATGAGTGAAGTAAAACCTCTAATTAAGATTCGTGATCTCCATAAGTATTTCGGAGACAATCAAGTTCTCAAGGGTATTGACTTGGATATCATGCCCGGAGAGAAAGTCGTTATTCTCGGACCTTCGGGTTCCGGAAAGTCCACGATGCTTCGCTGCATTAATGCATTAGAAGAAACAACGAGCGGCCATATTTACGTTAACGACGTTGACATTACCTCTCCGAAAACCGACATTAATAAAGTACGTGAACATTTAGGAATGGTTTTCCAGCGCTTCAATCTTTGGCCGCACAAAACCGTTCTTGAAAACGTTGCTCTTGCCCCCAAACTCGTCAGCAAAGTTGATAAGGCGACAGCCGAAAAGCGTGCCCATGAAATGCTGAAACGCGTAGGACTAGCAGAAAAAGCTGACGCCTATCCTGCAAGCCTTTCCGGCGGCCAGCAGCAGCGCGTTGCTATCGCCAGAGGCTTAGCCATGGAACCGAAGGCGATGTTGTTTGATGAACCAACATCCGCCCTTGACCCGGAACTTGTCGGAGAAGTTCTGAAAGTGATGACAGATCTTGCGAAATCCGGTATGACAATGGCTGTGGTTACACATGAAATTTCATTCGCCCGTGAAGTTGCCGATCGCGTAATTTTCATGGACGGAGGAAAGATCGTAGAACAAGGCAAACCGGAAGATGTTCTCATGCATCCGAAGGAAGAAAGAACAAAAGCTTTCTTAAAGCGTGTTTTGCCGCAAGAAAACGCAAATTAATCTTTCCGTTTTTGAGAAGTTGAAAAAACTTGATCATCGCGAGAATCACAAGCTTTTCTT